>NZ_JBEZJZ010000079.1:0-39656 GCF_040651455.1 Streptomyces sp. NPDC048483 | reverse complement strand
GTGCGCACGCCCGCCGACGCCCGGGCCTTTGAGGCGCTCGCCGGCGACGCGCACGCCCGCATCCTGGACGTGACCGACCATGACGCGGTGGACACGGTCGTGGACGAGACCGAGCGCGACCTGGGCCCGGTCGACATACTCGTCGCCAACGCCGGGTACGGCCATGACGGCCTCTTCGAGGAGTCGTCGATGGATGACCTTCGCCGTCAGTTCGAGGTGAACGTCTACGGAACCGTGGCGGTGATCAAGGCCGTGCTGCCGCACATGCGGGAGCGCCGTTCGGGCCACATCATCGCCGTCACCTCGATGGGCGGGCTGATCACCATGCCGGGCCTCAGCTTCTACCACGGCAGCAAGTTCGCGGTGGAGGGCATCCTCGAAACGCTCGGCAAGGAGGTCGCCGATTTCGGCATCCATGTCACCGCCGTCGAGCCGGGCAGTTTCCGGACCGACTGGTCCGGCCGCTCGATGATCCGCGCACCCCGTGTGATCGCCGACTACGACGAGCTGTTCGAGCCGCTGCGCGCCCGGCGCATCCACGGCAGCGGGCACCAGCCGGGCGACCCGGACAAGGCCGCGGCCGCGGTGCTGCGAATCGTGGCGGCCGACCAGCCGCCGACGCGCCTGCTGCTCGGCACCGACGCGCTTCAGCTCGTCCAGGCCGGACGCGACGCCTTCGAGCGCGACATGCTGGCATGGGCCGAGCTGTCGGCCTCCACCGACTTCGACGGCGTCAGCCGGTCCGCCTGACGTCACTCGCTGTCGGGCCCCCAGCGCGGGGCCTCGACGGCGGCCGTCATCACCAAGCCGGCCCGCTCTTGTTCCACCACAGCCGGACCTGCTCGTAGCCGTTCACGCCACCCAGCGCCTCCTGGTAACCGGGTGGAGGTTAAAACTCAAGCTTGGCTGACGCCCACCTCCCACGACGGGACAGCCTTTAGTCCAGCGCCCCGGATGCCCCCCCTTCCAGCCTCCGCCTCAATGAAGCGGTGCGGCGATGATGTGCGGGTGTTCTACGAAGATCTCAGCAAGTACGACTACATGGACGATGATGCGTTCACGGACAGGGAATCGTGCTTCTACGGGCTCTGGTACCGGCCGGCGTACACCCGCCTGAACATCGGGTGGCTGGAGGCCGGCAAGCCGTATTCGACAGGAACGGTCCCCACGACGTTCGTGGAGACGCTGAAGGCTGTTCAGGAAGTCCAGTGGATGAACGTCTGCCTGGGCGTGCACGAGTGCGACCTGTGTCCTGAGGAAGAGGCTCCAAAGGGGAACGGGGAGGTGCGGATCCCGGGCGAGCCCGGCATCGCCTATGCCGCTCCGTTCCTCATCACGCACTACATCACCGCCCACGGCTACCGACCGCCGCAGGTCTTCATTGATGCCGTGCTCGCCGTCGATGTCGACGCGTGGGCCTCCATGCGATGGCCCGACGTTCCCTTTCCCTGGGTTCCTGATGACGTGGAACGCATGCTGGAGTAGGGCAAGCGCACCTCACGTGCGCTGCCAGAGGTCAGCCCGCCGCACCCTGGAAAGTCGGTGGCGCCGGGGGCATCACCACTCGTACGGTGCCCGCCATGACTACCAGGCCGGCCAACTCGCTGCCTCGCCCCATACGCGGAGTAAAAGTGCACTCCCCGCCGACGTGGGGCGCGTGTGTACCGACGTTCGGACAGGTGGAGCTGGACTTCGAGCCGGTATCCGCCGGGATGGCGCCCTCCATCGAATTTGCTTGTACCGCTCAGCCTGAACCGGCGCCGGAGTTCGAGGAGTATCTGACCCAAGGCATCATGCAGGAGCTGGCTTCAGCAGATACCGACGACCCCGACGCCTACCTGGGACCGCCGGTCAGCGCCCGGGTCATCGTGCGCTCCCTGCGCTGGCACTACACCGAAACCTGCGAGATGGTCTTCATCCGCCTGGGCGCCCTTGCCGTACGAGAGGCACTGTCGTGCGTGGCAGACGGCCGTGAGCCGCAGCTGATCGAGACAAGGGTCAGGTGGGTCTTCTGACGACTCGGTTCTGACGTCGTTCATGTCCAAGAGCAGCATGTCGACGACGGTCGACGGCCGGCCGGCTCGGCCGGTGGACGAGACATAGGTGGACGAGACATAGCGGTGCGCCGCAGGTTCCGGACCCTGCGGCGCACGGTACGACCGGTGCAAGCGACCAGGTCTAACTGATGGTTCAGGGGCGGTCAGTGGCCGTGGCGTCCCCAGCTTTCGGAGTCGACGACCCTGCGATGATCGTTGCGCAGGGTGGCGCTGTCACGGTCGTTGTCCCAGACGTAGGCGCGGCGGTCCTGGTAGACGTCCCAGCGGTTGTCGCGGCCGATACCGGTGTGGACGCGGACCTTGGAGTGGCCGCCCAGGCGGAAGTTGCCGAAGCGGTAGGTGTGGCCGGAACGGTCGGAGAGAGTCCAGCCGCGGAGGTTGACCGCCCTGTGGCCGGTGTTCTTCACCGTGACCCACTCGGCGTTCAGGCTCCGGTGGGAACGGTCGTCCCGCCCGGGGCTGTCGTACTGGATCGCACCGAGCACCACCGCCGAGCGGTGCGGGTCAGGTGAGTGGTGGCCGTGGCCGGCCGCTACGGCCGGAAGGGCCGCGGTGGCGGTGAGAGCGGCCGAGCCGACGAGCGCGGCGGCGATGCGTGAAGCGGTAAGGAGCACGAAACCCCCTGCAAACGGCACCCACCTACGGGTGCCGGAAACCGGATTCCCGGCCGGTTTGGCCGGGCCCCCACACTGTGACGGCTCTTCAGCTCTTGGCGGAAGAAATACATTTTAGTGTGACAAGACATTGACATATGCATGCCTTTGCCGCGCCAGGCGCGCACTCCCCCGTGCCCAACAGCCGTGATGCGAGGCCCTCTACACCCATCCAGACACCCCAAGGGTTACCGCCTCTGCGGCCCGGCGTGGTGGGTGGCCGCGGGGACGGCGGTACCACCGTGTTCGAATCTGCACGTCGTGGGCCAGGCGCGCGGGTGTGCGGCAGCGGCGATCGACGGGTCGCCGATCCCGCCCATCGCGAAGCGGGTGCACCCCTCAGAGAAGACAGTACGCAATTACCTCTCCTCAGCCATCCAGAAGACGGACTGCGCCAACCGCTTCGCGGCAGCCCATACGGCCCGCGAGAACGGGTGGTTGGGCCAGCACGAGACCGATGAGGCCCCAGGGCTTCTCGCCATCGCGGCCGAAGAGGAAGACGCCCAGGACTACCGGCAGGAAACGGAGGGCCTCGTGGAGGGGGTGGACCGCCAGCATGCGCGGGCTCAGCCGCCGCCACGCGGGTTCCTGCTCGGTGTCCTTCGCTGGTGGTCCCTCGGCGGGGGCAGTGGCATGGGCCTTCACGTGGCGTCTCCGGGGGTCTCGGCGGTCTGGACGGTGAGCTCCTCCACCAGCCGTTCCGCGACGTGCTGGTCCAGTGCATGGATCCGCACCGGGCCGCGGGCCGACGCGGCCGTCACCGTGACGTCGACCAGGCCGAAGAGGGAGGCGAGCGGCCACCGTTGGGTGTCCACGGTCTGGATGCGCGACACGGGGGCGACCCGCCGCTCCTGGTTGAGCCAGCCTGTCCGCGTGTAGACGGCCACCGACGCGACCTCCCAGCGGTGCACATGGAAGCGCCAGCGGGGCATGACGGAGAGAGGGAGAACCGCCAGCACCACCGTCACCCCGATCAGCAGGTAGTGCGGGCAAGGCAACGGCAGGTGCGACACCGTGTCGAGCGGATCGCTCAGCGGCCATCCGGCTTCCACGAGCAACAGAACGGCCCAACCGAGTCCGGCACGGACCGCCCAGAACAGCGGAGCGCGGCGGCTGGCCGTCCCCCCGGGCAACCGCAGGCGCACTGCGGCGCGTCCGGCGGGGCCGGTCATCCTGTTCACACTTGTCTTGATCACCACTCCACACTGGCCGAACCGGCGGCCCGCTCCCAGAGATCCGTGTCCCGACTCTTCCGGGACACATGTCCCGGGCTGGCCGACGACTCGAACGCGGAGAGGACTGTCGATCTCGCCGAAAACCGTCTTCAACGCGCCTGCTACAACGATGTCCTGAGGGTGGGAAGGAACCGGGCTCCAAGCCGTGGGATGCGTCCCCACCTGTATGTTCGAGGGGGTGGATCGAGCCGTGCGGCTCCGATGGCGAACGCGGCGTGTGGAATTACTCAGGGCAAGGGGGAAGCATGGATGCCACAGCGGTTTCGGCGCAACTGACCGGGGCACGTGGCTTGGAGGCAAGGGACTTCGGCCGTGTCTGCGACGAGGTGTCCGCCGCGCTGGTGAACGCCGGGACTCCGCCCTCGTTCGAGATCCACTCCTCCGACTTCGACACGGACCCCTTCTTCGTGTGCGCCGACCGCTATTGGCGCCAGCGGTTCCAGAGTCACCCATCGATTCGAACGGCCGCCGAGTGCGCCCGGTGGATTACTGGACACGTGGTGGCCGAATGCCGTTCCGCGGTCGTTGAGCAGTGGAGCCTGGGATTCGCGTTCATCAATCGGGGCAGTATCGAATCCACGGTTCAACTGACCGAAGTGGTCCAGGAGATCGCTGGTCTCGGAGAGGCCTCGTCCGACGTTGCGTTCTTCGTCGCCCTCTACCACGCCGGCAAACTGCGAGCGGGCCACTGCTTCGACGAACTGCACAGCTTTCTCCAATCCTCGCCCCTCGCCATGGCCGCCGGGCCTCACCGCCAACGGCCCCTCTTCGTGGCCTTGCAGTCCTTTGCCGCCTTCGGTAGCCGCGCCCTGACCATCGAACACGCCACCGATCTCTTCCATCAGGCATGGTCCTCCACCCGCCGCACTCGGCGCGTGGTGGACATCTGCCTACACGGGCTGGCATTCGCCGTCCCCTTCGAGGCCCAGGCAGAAATGCTGCGCATGCACGCCGAAGAGGCGGTTGCCGCGTATCCCCACGACCATATGTTCCACTTTCGGTTCGCCACCGGGCTGCACATGTGCGGACTGCACGACGCCGCCCTCCGCAGCGTCGACACCGCGCTCGTGCTGCTCACCGGGTCCGCCTCCTTCAGTCATGACGTGATGCAGCAGCTGTACCTCGCCAAGCGGGAGGCGATCCAGGAAGGGCACCTGCGCGCACAGCGCGACGCGGAGTATCTGCGGCGGTGGGAGCAACAGGAAGCTGCCAACGTCAAGTTGGAACAGACCATGCAGATGTCTTCCATACGCGCCGTCGAACTCGTCGCTGTCTTCACCGCTGCCATCGCCTTCGCCGTCGGCTCGCTGCAGGTCACCCTGACCGGCACGATGTCCCTGCGCGACCGCCTCTGGCTGCTGGCCGCGCAGGGAGCCGGGCTCGCGGTTTTCGCGCTGTTGATCGTCGGAGGTACCTGGCTCATCACCCGCGTTCGTCACCGGCGATAGGCACCTGAGAGGCCGACCTGCGCGGCGACAGTGCTGGTCGCGGTCCTCAACGAATGGCTGCAACCATCACTTTCGCAACAGTCCCTAACGGCCGGTTCGGCGAGCTGGGGCATGTCGCAGAAGCTATCGCGAGGGGCATTGCGCGAAAGCCGTTTTGCGGGAGGTGATGAAAACGAAGATCGCGGACGAACCAGACATGGTCCGGTGGGGGGTCTGTGGTCTCTCAGAACTACTCATTTCTGCGAGCACGAAGCGTGACACCCTGCACCAAGGTTCATCGCGCGGCTGTGGTCGGGTCGTCCTCGATCTGGTCTCCACCCGCGTCAAGGTCCGCCCCAAGTCCGAGAACGCCCTCGCGATCGCCCGGCAGATTGAGGCCCACGCACCGTACTGCGGCGTCATCCTGACGGTGTACGAGATGAAATGGCTGGGCCGCGACGCTGCCGAACTCACCGCGCTGGCCGACCACCTGACCGCTCACGGCCTGATGCTGGAGATGCTCGCCAGACCGCTCGCCGGGATCTACTACCCGGCCGGACCCGGGAAGATGTTGTTCGCCTTCTTCGCCGCCATGGCCGAGACCGAACGCGAGACCATCCTGGAGGGCCGGGACGCCGTCGCCCGCAAGGGCAAGCACGGCGGCCGTCCCACCGTCGTCACCGACGAAATGATCCACACCGTCCTGCGCCGCAAGGCCGTCGGCGAGTCGTGGAATCCATCGGTAAGGACCTGATCATCCCCACCGGCAAGCGCAAAGGCCAGAACCCCTCCCTGGCCAGCCTCTACCGGCCCTGGCAGCCTACGAGAAGGCCCAGCACCACCCCGACGCCGCCGCGGTTGCGCACGCCGAGTTCGGAACCCCGCCACTTCCAGGGAGCCGGCTCGGAGTGAATCGGAACGGAAACCGCCATTAGTGGGTTTCTCACAGGTCGGGGCAGGGGCTCTGGAGCGTGGTGTCAGGGTGGGGTGATCGGAAAATGCGGAGACATGGCCCGGACGGCTCTGCCAACCTGAAGAGATGATTACGAAGGAGGTCTCGTGAGCGGCGATGAGAATTCCCGCCTCGACGAGTTCAGCGCCCGGTTGGAGAGCGACGACATCGACGTCGTCCGCGAGGCTCTGGACGATTACCAGTCGGCACAGGCGGACACCAGGTGGGGTGTGGACAACCCCTACTGGCCACTGGCCAACGAGGTGCGCTTTGCCGCCCGAGACCTCCTCGGGCACCCTCCGTCCGGTCACAGCCACGCGAGCGCTCTCACCGTGCTGTGGCATCTCGCCGAGGAGGAGGACGCGGACTTGATCGCCGACGCCATCGAAAGCGCCACGGACGCTGGTGTGCGGGAGATGGCGCTTCTCGCGGCCGGCACCGTCCTCGCAGAAGGCGAGGAGCCGAACCGGCGGCTGCTTGCGCTGATCACCGCCATGGTGCTGGACGAGGGCCTTGATGTGCGGGATCGCAAGGACGCGATGCAAGCCCTGGACGATCTCGATCTCCCGGAGGTCGAAGACCTCATCGTCCGTCTCAGTGAGTCGTCCGAACGGAAACTCCAGGTGTACGCGGCGGTTTGTCTCGCGACGCCCCTGCGGCTCCGCGTCCACCGCGACCGCGTCAGGCGGCTCGCAAAGTCCTGGCCGGAGGACGCGGGTTGGGAGGCCCAGCATCTTCGCGAAGCGCTCGAGGGCTTCCACAGCACCTACTGGAAAGACACCGAGTTGGACGATCCGGTACTCCGGAAGGCCCATGACGAGCTGAGGTTCCCGCTCAGCGACGAGGGTTGCCTGCAAGCATTCGTCACCCTGCTCCGCAGCGAGGACCCGGTCGCCGTGGGCATCGCGCTCGACCATTACGAGTCCTCGGAGGGGCTGCGTCGTGTCCTGGAGGACGAGGAACGTGCCGAGGCTTACCTGCCCGAGGTGCTGGCCCGCGCTCGTGAGGTGCTACGGCGGCCGATGTCTTCCGCCGAGGTGAGCGCCCTGAACATGATCGGGGCGCAGCACGCCGAGCCCGGCGACGCCGACCTCCTGCTGGACGTTCTCACACGCACGGACTCGGACGCGGTGCGCGAGGAGGCCATCTGGACGGCCTACGGAGTGCTCGACGAGGCCGAGGTGAAGGACAAGAGGCTCGTCGCCGCCCTGGGCGACCTGATCTTCGACCCGTCCGTCGGCTTCTACCTCACGAAGGAGAAAGCGATCCGCGTCCTGGCCGACAGCCTCGGCGCGGACGCGGACGACATTCTCCTTCGGGCGCTCCGCGAGGGTGAGCCGAAGGTGCAGGCCCACGCGTCCTATTTCCTGGTCAGGACGGGAGGCCTGGATCGGCACCGCGCCATCATGGAGGAAGTTGCCGAAAGCTGGGACGGCCGGCCTCCGCAGCACCCCTGGGGCCAGAACCCCATTGATCTGATCTTCGGCAAGCCGCACAGCGTCCACTGGAAAGGACACCGGCTGGCGGACCCGGACCTGTATCGCGCTCACAAAAGGCTGCGGGCTGCCACGGTGGACGCGTCGTATCACCAGGCGCTTCGCACGCTGCTCGAAAGCGACGACCAGGCGGCCGTGGGCATCGCCCTCGACCACTGGTGGAGTCCCGACGGCGCCGTGAAGCGGGGCGGCGAGGAAGTACGTGAACCGGAGAGGGCACTCGTCCTGGACCGCATCCGGGAGGTGCTGCGGCAGCCTCCCTCACCGGCCGAGCTCAGCCCCATGTACGGGTCCGAGGCCAAGCACCTCACCGCACTGTCGGCGCTGGACGTCGTGGCGGCGGAAGAGCCGTCCCTGCTGGCCGAGGTCGTGGAGGCCGCCGCGAGCGATCACGTTCGCGAGCGGGCTCTCGATGCGGTGGAAGCGGTGTTCGAGGACGCAGAGGAGGCTGACCTACGGCTCGTCGAGGCGCTCGGGAATGTCGCCTGCGACGAGAACGTGCCGTTGAACGACCGCGTCAGGGCACTGGAACTGCTGGACGAGTCTCCGGGGACCAACTCCGTGGACGCGCTCGTCCGGGCAACGCGCTGCCCCGAGGTAGAGGTTCAAGCCGCTGCGGCATGGGGGCTGATGTGGGAAGAGGTCATCGAGGACCATCGCGCCATGCTGGAGGAACTGAGCGCAAACTGGCCCGTGGAGGACGCCCCGCGGGAGGTCACGCGGGTGCGGGACACGCTCAACGCCGCTAAGGAGTGAGGCGGGCCGCGCGCGTGTGCAGGTAACGCATGGCGCGGGAAGCTCGTGGGCCTGGACGAAATCCGCTGGTCGGCAACCGACCCCACACTCACCTCCACCCCGGCCGCCGGCTGGGGTGGAGGCAGAGCTGTGACCGTCACGGGCGGGCACTGGAGATGACGGCTGGCACCTGCCGCCGTCCTGGTAGAGCTGGCAGGCCCGTACGCTCAGGCGCCCGGGCGGGGAGAGTGACGGCCCCCGCCTGCCGATGCTGCGGGCGCTGTCGATGCTGGAGTACGTATACGCCCACGTCGCAATCATTCCGGCAGAGATGACGTCGTTGCCGCGGGCCCGCAAGCCGGAGATGTCCACGGATACGGCAGGAGCCGTCAGATCAAGGGGTGTGTGGCTTTATCGAGCAGTCGTGGCTCTGGCTCAACTTCTGTGACGCGGCCACGTTGAGTAAGAGGTTCAGAGGGGAGATGGCCCAATCCCGGTGGCAAAAACAAGCTGTCAGCTCTCTGCTGTCGGCCGCTCGTTCAAGAACTGTTTCCCCGCCTCGAGCGCTTCCCTGCTGAGTTCCTCGAAGGAGACGCCCCAGCTCTTCTCCCAGCCGTCCAGGTTGTGTGCGCAGTGCACAAGTGGTTCCAGCTCGGCGGGGTAGCCGAGGTCATAGGCGACGTCTGCCCAGATGAGGTGAGTGCCGGCTGCTGGATCGAGGGATCCGTCGGCGATCTGACCGGCGATCCAGTAGGCCATCGCCCACTTTGCGGCCCGGGGGTCCGCAGGCGGGTGGAAGAGCAGTCCCAGCTCCTCCAGCACCTGGTCGAAGAGCGCTGGCTCTTCGGGCTCTTCATTCCGGAGGAGGCCAGCCGGCATGGCGAGGGACGGGCTCTCAACCCCAGCAATCAGCGCGTCCAGCGCTGCCCGAATGAGCCGGTCAGACCCGACGTGCCTACCAAATGCCCTCTCACGCGCGATGTGTCTGAGCTGATCGAGGGCGGCGTCGCGGGTCATCAAAGTCTTCTCGGTCGGCACCGGGCCGTGACGGACTTCAGACCAGGCGTCGCACCTGCACCGACACCACCACCCGCCGGCCGTCCACCGGCACGTCCGCCACCGTGCGCCTGTGGAAGCCATGCACTTTCACGGCCGGTGTCCCGCACATCGGGCACGGCACCGGCGTCTCCCGCGTCCGCGCCGAGGGGCGGATCACCTCGCCCTCGTCCGTCACATCCTCGACGGCCAGCGCCAATATCCCCGAAAACGCAGTCTCCACAAGGGAGTTGACATCTCACATGGGATGTCAACGACCCCGGTCACGCTGGGTCACCACCGATTACGGGACAGAGCCGTTCGTTTGACAGACCCCCGCGCCCTCCGTCACCGAGGTCAACGCCGGAAAGGGGTGGACCGCCAAGGCCGCAGCTGCCTACTGGACGCCCAAGCGGATGGCCGCAGCCACACCCGAAACCTCCAAAGGCGCCGCGCCCACAAGTGCCGCCGAGCTGAAGGGGAACAAAGCCTCCTACTTCAGGGGTACCAGCACCGTCGGCACGTTCATCTACGAAAAAATGGCAAGCGCCGGTCCTGCTCAGGAAGTGTGATCAACAGCCCTCGTAAAGACGTCGCCCTGACCGCAGCACACTGCACCTTCGGCAGCACAAAAAGCGCCTTCATCCCGAAGCGCAACGGAGCCGCCAAGAACAAGGCCCCTTACGGGTACTTCCCCGTCAACAGCTGGTTCCGCGACAAAAACAATCCCAAGAACAACCGAACCTCCAGCTACGACTACGCGTTCGCCCGCCTGGAAACCAACAGCAAGGGCAAGAGGCGCAGCAGGCCACCAAAGCCGCCCTCACCCCGACCGCAGCCAAGGGCTTCAAGCACAAGGTCACCGTCATGGGCTACCCCAACTGCAAGCACCACAAAAAGGGACGCCCCATCTTCTGCCGCACCTCCACCCAAAAGCTCGCCGGATACAAGCAGACGCGCATGAGCTGCGCCGGCTTCTACGGTGGGACCTCCGGAAGCCCCTGGGTCGTCGGCTACAACAAGAGGACGGGCACCGGCCGTGTCATCGGCAGCCTCGGCGGACTGGGGAAGGGCGGGCCCAACCACCGCATCTCCTACGCCCCCGCCTTCGGCAAGTTTGCCTTCAAACTCTTCCGCGCCGCCAAGAAGTAGGCAACCTTCCCGGCCCTGTGACCATCTGCCCATACACAGCCGCATCCTGTACTCACAGACCCGAGGAACGATGACCCCATCACGCGCTGCCCTCGCCACCACCGCTGCCCTCCTGACCGCCCTCACCGCCGGTAGCGCCGGAACCGCACTCGCAGACGACAACTCCGGCGAACTGTCGGTCACGAGCGCCACCGACAACACGGGCAAGAGCTCCTCCTTCCACCCCGGCGAAGAGGTCGAAGTCACCGCACTGCCAGGACTTGTCGCCATGTCGAAAGACGGCAACCTGACCGCCGAATCACCGGCCTTCTCCCACCCCGCCAAGCTGACCACCACCAAGAACACATCCGTCGGAAAGGTCAAGATCCGCTGCGACACCAAACCCTGCACCTACAAGGCCAAGATCACCGGACACGACGACGACCCCTCCATGAAGGCCGGTGACGGAACCACCACCATCGAGGTCACAGCAGGAACCGGCAAGAACTGCAACGACGCCGACGACTACGACGACGGCAGCGAACTACACATCACCAGCACCACCCACAAAATGAGCAAGGGCGACACCTACCGAAAGCCCTCGCCCTTCGCCCCCGGCGAAAACATCGACGTCACCGCACTACCCGAACTCAGCGCCATTTCGAAAAACGGCACCCTCACCGCCCAATCCCCTGCCTTCGCGCAGCCCCTCAAGCTGACCCGCGACAAGAAGCAGTCCACCGGACAGGCACAGGTGCGCTGCGACGCCAAACCAGGCGCCTACAAAATCAGGATCACCGGCCACCCCAACGACCCCGTCATGGACGCAGGCGCAGGCCGCACCACCATCGAGGTCAAGGCAGGCCCCACCAAGAACTGCGCCGACCACAGCAACAACCAGGCGCAGGCCGCCAAGGACGACAAGGGATCCAACACCGCCCTCATCGTCCTGTCCGCCGGCGGAGCAGCAATCCTTGCGGGCGCGGGATTCGCGATTTCCCGCCGCCGCCGCAACACCACCGGCTGACCCCCACCGGCTCCGCACACTGCCCCCGCACCCCCACCCGGCGCGGGGGCAGCGCGCATCCAGGACCAACACCCGCCCGGACCTGCCCTTTTGGCCACTACCGCCACACCAGCCGGGTAGCTACCATGACCGGCTGCGAGCAGTACCAAGAACGGGCCTTGACCCGGGATCGTGGACACCGGTTGTCATGCGGCGGTGGTCAGGGCAACTGATCGTTGTTCGAAGGCTGTGGGGCTGATCTGGCCGATGCTGGAGTGCCTCCTTCTGGTGTTGTAGCGGGTCGCCCATCGGAAGACCGCGAGACGGGCTTCGCGGGCCCCTGACCAGCGCTTTCTGCCCTGGAGCGTCTCGCGCTTCATGGTCGCGTTGAACGATTCGGCGGCGGCGTCGTCCGCGCTCGTGCCCACTGCGCCGCGCGATCTGATCACACCAAGCTCCGCGCAGACCTGTGCGAACTCCTTCGAGGCGTATTGCTCAGGTTCAAGGGGTCGTTGCAACACCGCTGCTCTGTAGCGAGAGTAGGTGATCGTTGAGGGCTTCTGCCGGAGTTCGCCAGCCGAGTGTCTTGCGTGGGCGGGAGTTGAGGGCGGAAGCGACGGCGTCGAGGTCGCCGCGCGTGTGCCGGGCCAGGTCGGTGCCCTTGGGGAAGTGCTGCCGGAGCAGGCCGTTGGTGTTTTCGTTGGTGCCGCGCTGCCACGGGCTGTGAGGATCGGCGAAGTAGATCTGCAGGCCGGTATCGACGCGGAGTTGAGCGTGCTGGACCTCGGTGATGCCACGCTATTGCCTGGGCTGATCGACTCTCACGTACACCTCGCCTTCGACCCCGACAACAAATCGAAGCAGGCGATAGCAGACGAAGAGGCCCACACGACCCTGGCACGCATGCCCGTCCACGCCGGGCAACAGCTGCGGGCAGGTGTCACCACCGTACGAGACCTCGGCGATCGTGATCACCTCGCAGTATCACTTCGTGACCACTACACGGCCGGGACGGAGGCAGGACCGGAGATTCTCGCCGCAGGGCCACCCATCACGCGGCGTCGCGGGCACTGCTGTCCCTGGGCGGCGAAGCCGACGGCATCACGGCCATGCAGGCCGCAGTCAAGGACCGCATTGCACACGGCACCGACGTAATCAAGATTATGGCAACCGGCGGCGTGATCACTCCCGGATGGGGGCCGCACCAGTCGCAGTACACACTCGACGAACTTGCAGCCGCAACGCGAACAGCCCACGCGCACGGCAGGCCAGTCACCGCGCATGCCCACGGTCCCCAAGGAATCGCTGACACCGTCGCAGCCGGCATCGACGGCATCGAACACGCCTCCTTCTTCACCGAAGACGGCATCGAACCCGACCGGAATACCATCGCGGCCTGAAGTTCCCCCCTCGGCTTGGACACCTGGACACCTGGACACTGGGACGTGTGAGCCCAGGGAAAGCAGTGCCAGGTGGGAGGTAACTGCACAAAGCGGTACTTGGCGGAGTTCAAGCGGGACGCGGTCGCGCTGGTCGACTGCTCCGGGAAGACGGTGACTGAGGTTGCCCGGGAGCTGGGGGTGAGCCCGGAGTCGCTGCGGAGCTGGTACCGGCAGGCCCGTGCCGACCGTGGTGAGGGCGGCCCGGGGAACTGACGAGCGCGGAGCGCGAGGAACTGGGGCGGCTGCGGAAGCTCGCTGCCGAGCAGGCGAACACCGTCGAGGTCCCGCGCAAAGCCGCGCTTCAGCCAGTCGCTTCGCTCGGTTGCCGCACTCAGCCGACGCAGTGCGGCTGGAAGCCCGGGTCGGCCGGGCCCTTGCGGCCCAGGGCGTTCTCCACCCACTGCGCGACGACCGGGTCCTTCGTGGCCTGGTCGTGCTCGGTCGTGTCGAGCGGGCAGTTGTCCTGCAGGAGGACGTTGGTGACATGGTCCGCCGGGCCGCTCAGGAACGAGCTGGTGTAGGGGACGACGACCTCGTCGTACTTGGTGGCGAGCTGCGTGTACTCCGGGCCCGTGGGTGTCTCGGGATCGGCGTTGAGCTTCTTGAGCAGGTCGGAGCCGGCGGTCTGGTCCACGCAGGACGGGCAGACGGTGGCTCCGGCCACCAGGGCCAGCGGGTTCGAGGTGCCGTGGTTGGACGGCACGATGCCGACGAGGTCGTCCACCTTGGTCGCACCGCCGAGGAACTTGATGTAGTACCGCGGCATCATCCCGCCCTGGCTGTGCCCGACGAGGTCCGCCTTCTTCGCGCCGGTCGACCCGAGTACGGCGTTCACGAAGTCACGCAGCTCGGCCGCCGAGTCGGCGATCGGGTCGGTGGCGGCATGCCCGTAATTGAAGGCGAACACGCAATAGCCGTCTTCCGCGAGCTTCGGTGACAGCGTGGCCCAGTTCTCGGCCATGGTCTTGAAGGTGCCGTTGACCAGGACAACCGGCTCGGGGTGCGCCGAGCTGGGCTTGCACGACCAGTCGTTGGCGCCCGCCGGGGAGATATCGGTGACGTCGGCATGAGCCGTGGCGGTGAGGCCCATCATGCCCAGGGCCGCTGCGGCGGTGGCAGCGGTCAAAATCTGGAGGCGGGTGCGCAGACGCATGGCTTGAACCTTTCTCGCTCCGGTCCGCAGGTCGAACCAGGGTCGACATTGTCGAACCGTAAGCGGAATGGTTACTTCCTGGTCAGTAGCCGTCAAGGCCTCTGGCACCCGCGGGATGTCACATCGCCGAACCCTTGTGATCACGGCTCATGGCATGTGGCGCGCGCATGAACAAGGTAATGATCAAGCCACTGGGCAGGTCGGTGATCAAGGCGACGAACAAGCCGGCTCGCGAGCTGGCTCTGAAGCGCCAACCGCCTGGTTCCAGGTCGCGTGGACGGCCATCGAGCCCTCCATGCCGCCGGTGTGCGGGCGGCTCTCGTCCGCCCTCCTCGCCGGGGTGGCGGCGAGGGAAGGTCCTCGGGTAGGACGGCAATAGCTGGTTGCCCGTGCGCTGCCAGTCACCGGGCGGAGCGTGGCCGGCGCGCATCGGGTAGCTGTGGCTGCTGGTCGTGATGGTGAATCCGTCATCGCCGCGCCCGGTGCGGCATCGCTTCCCAGGGCGCGCTGTCGATCAGCTGCCGTTCGGGACGTCCGCAGTGATGGGCGGAGCAACAGGGCAGTACTCGGCAGCGTCAATCCGGAGCGCTCCGCAAACACCCACAGGTCCCCCGCCGCCTTCCCCACGACCTCCGCGTGTCGTGCCACGGCGGCACCGAACCCAATGCCGCATCGCTGGCCCGCCGTGCGCCAGTGTCGGGCGAAGGTCGAAGCCGGGCAGGCCAAGGCGCCAGCCGCGCCGTAGCCGTTCGGCCGCCCGACTGCCGCCCGGCCTCACCACGGCTCCATTACGCAGCAGGTCAGAGGCCGGGGTGAGCATCTGGGTATCCGGTGCTGTCCAGCACCGGCCACGAGCCAGGCCCACGGGCGGCAGCAACGGCGCGATCACCGCCCACGCGGCTCAGAAATCTCCCCATCCCTCACAACCGGACCAACGATCCGATGATCGGAAAGACACCTAGACGCCGCCGTCCGGGGCGGACGCCCGGGCCATGCGGCGGAAGGCAGCCCGGTAGGCGCTCGGGCGGTGGCCGGTGTGGCGGGCGAAGAGGGCGGCGAAGGTGCCGGGGTCCTGGTAGCCGACGGCCGCGGCGACGGCGGCGACGGTGCGGTCGGTGGTCTCCAGAAGATGGCGGGCGCGGCGGACCCGGGAGGTCTGCAGGTGGGCCAGCGGGCTGCGTCCGGTCTCTTCGGCGAAGCGGCGCAGCAGCGTGCGGGTGCTGACCCGGAAGGCGTCCGCGAGCGCGGCGAGGTCGTACCGCTCGGCGAGGTTCTGGTCGAGCCGCCGCATGACCCGCTGGGAGAATTCCCGGCCGGGCTGCGGGAGGAGCCGCGGGTCGACGTACAGGGTCTGGGAGGTCCGCGCGTCGTCGACGAGCGCCAACCGTGCGGTGGTGCGGGCCACCCGGGCGCCGTTGTGTCGGCGGATCAGGTCCAGCGCGAAGTCGTACATGGCGCTGAAGGCGGCCGTGGTCGTCACCCCCGTGTCGGTGACCACCAGGTGCTCGGGCCGCACGTCGGCGTCCGGGCAGCGCCTGGCCAGTTCGCCGGCATGCAGCCAGGAGGTGGTGGCCCGGCGCCGGTCGAGGAGCCTGGCCTCGGCGAGCAGGAACGCGCCGACGCAGAGGGAAACGACGGCGGTACCGGCGGCGGCCTGCGCGCGGATCGCCGCGATCTCGGGGGCGAGCCGGGCGAGCCGCACGTCAAGGTCCGTGCCCGGGCGCAGTTCGAAGCCCGGGACCACGAGGACGTCGACCTCGCGCAAGGGACGCACCTCCAGGCTCGCGCCGCCCGAGGCGATGACCCGGCCGCGGGGCGAGACGACCGATACCCGGTAGCGGGGCGCGTCCGGTCCGGCGACATGCCCGGCCATCGTCAACAGGTCGGGGACGCCGAACACTTCGGACGCGAAGCAGTCCGGGTACGCCAGGACCCCGACCCGCAGCGCACCCGGTCCGGCGCCGGGACCCGCACCGTCCTCGCCTACCGCTTCGAGGGCGACCGCTGGTGCACGGGGCAGCGCTTCGCCGCCTACCGCGCGCTGATCGGCGACGCCTTCGACGGGCGCGTCCTCCCGGACAGCGCCGCCAACCCGGCCCCACCGCCCTTCTTCGCCGACCTGGTCAGCACCCCGCACAGCGTCGTCACCGCCCATCTTGTCGACGAGGCCGGCCACCCCACGGTCCGCGCCCGCGACGAGATCCTCGCCTTCCTCACCGACCGCCTGCACCCGCACGGAAACCGACCGCCGCCCGCCACCTGACCGGGCCCGTCTGGCCTTCGCATGGACGCCGGGCATCGCCCACTCGCGGGCTTCCGGGGCGGGTGCCCGTCTGGGGTACGGGGCCCGGCGATCTGCGGCTGCGCCGTGTGGACGCGAGTGACCGGAAGCGATGCCGCAGGCAGGCAGCGACGGGGCCCGAGGGCCCGGCTGCGTGCCCGCCGGGATGGTGTGTCAGACCATGGCGAGCCGGTCCACCAGCAGCTCCACCCTCGGCTCGGCGTCCTCCGGCGGCAGCCGTCCCGCCCGGGTCAGGGTCGCCAGGCCGTGCAGGGACGCCCAGAACACCTCGGTGAACAGCCCCGGGTCGACGCCGTCCCCGGCGACCTCGCCCAGGCTCTCCAGCAGCGCGGCGAAGGCGTCCTTGAGAGGTTCCGGGGTGTCCTCGTCCGCGAAGGCCAGGCCGCCGTCGAGCTGGAACAAGGCGTCGTAGACCGCCGGGTTGCGTGCGGCGAAGTCGAGGTAGGCACGGGCGAGGGCGGCGACCCGCTCGCGCGGGCTGTTCGCGGCGGAGGCCGCGGCCCGCACCGCCACGGCCATCTCGGCGGCGCCCTCGAGGGCGACGGCGCCGATGATCTCGCGTTTGCCGCGGAAGTGGCTGTAGAGGACGGGCTGGCTGTATTCGATGCGCTCGGCGAGCCGGCGGGTGGTGACCGCGTCCCAGCCCTGCTGCTCGGCGAGTTCGCGGGCTGTCGCCACGATGAGGCGCTCGCGCTCGGCCCGTTCGCGCTGCTTGCGTTCCTGTACCGACATGATTCGATCCTAGCATCGCTAGACAGACGAGCGGCAGCAGTACTAGCGTTGCCTCATCAGCTAGCAACACTAGATTCCAAGAGGGTCGTCATGCTCAACGCACTCGAGGTAGTCACCACCGTGGTCGTCGGCGTGATGGTGGGGGTGGAGTTCTCCGTCGCCTTCGTCATCAACCCGATCCTCAACGCACTCCCGGAGGACAGCGGCCAACTCGGCCACGCCCACGGGGGCCGGATGCTCGGCGCCGTGATGCCGGTCTGGTACCTCACTTCGCTCGCCCTTGTCGCGGTCCGGGCCATCGCCGGATGGCACCACCACGGCACCGGCCTCGTCGTCACCGCCGGCGCGCTGCTGATCCTCAGCGTGATCATGTCGCTTCTGCTGCTCGTCCCGATCAACAACCGGAGCAAGACGTGGACCCCTGACAACCGGCCCGCCGACTGGAAGCAGCAGATGAACCGCTGGGACCGCCTCCACTACGTCCGCGTCGCCGTCATCATCGCCGCCTTCGCCCTGCTGGCCGCCGCCCTCACCTGAGCCCGCGGGCTCACCCGCCCTGTCGTCAGCCGCAACCGCTCGGCCGTGCGCCCGAAGTGCGGCACCGCCACCTCCATCTACATCCAGGACCCGGACACCAACACCCTCGAACTCCGCTGGTATCCCCAGGACGCGGGCGCCAGCGACACCCACTGACCGACAGCGAGAGGAAGTGCCGAGAATGGCCAAGCTGCAGAGTCTCGACCCGCACACGCCGATGTTCGCGCAGTTCAAGGCGAAGACCGGGCCCATCGTCCTGGCCAACACCTTCTTCGTCCCGAAGGAGAGGACTGAATCGTTCCTGGCCCTCTTTCGGAGGCAGGCCGAGTTCATGAAGGCTCAGCCGGGATTCGTCTCCCTGCAGATGCACAAGGGAACGGCGGACAGTCAGCTTCTGATGAATGTCGCGGTCTGGGAGTCGACCGAGGCGCTCGCCACGGCATTCGTCAGCCCGGAGTTCCAGCGCATGGCGGCCGAGTTCCCCGACGACATCGTCTCGTACCCGCACATCTTCGAGCAGATCGACGTATGACACGGCAGTTGTAGCCGGAGGAGGGCAGCCGGAGAAGCCCTGCCTTCCCCCGGGCAGTCACGCATCCATGCACCATGCCGGGTCGCCGAGGCCGCCGAGGCCGCCGAGGCCGCCGAGGCCGCCGAGGCCGCCGAGGCCGCCGAGCACCCCACCACGCGTAGCCCCGTCCCCGAAAAGGAGTCACTGTGACCGTGGAACCGAATCACACCATCGTCCCCGCCCGTGACCCGCAAGCCTCGGCGCAGTTCCTGGCCGAAATCCTCGGCCTGAGTGTCGATCCTCCGGTGGCGACGGGGGCACGGCGGGCCGTACGGCGATCTCAACCGGGGCCGCATCGACGTCGACCGGCTGCGTGTGCTGCTGGCCGGGCTGCCACTGCCGCGCTCTCCGGACGGCCGGCTGGTCCTGGCCGTCGACGTGTCACCGTGGCTGCGCTCGGACGCGCCGTGCTCGGCAGAGCGGCTCTTCTGCCACGTCCACGGGCGTAACGGGCGCTCAAGCGACCAGTTCATCCCGGCCTCGTCGTCACCGCCGGCGCGCTGCTGATCCTCAGCGTGATCATGCCGATCCTGCTGCTGGTCCCGATCAACAACCGGGGCGAGACGTGGACCCCTGACAACCGGCCCGCCGACTGGAAGCAGCAGATGAACCGCTGGGACCGCCTCCACCACGTCCGCGTCGTTGTCATCATCGCCGCCTTCGCCCAGCTGGCCGCCCCCCTCGCCTGATACCAAAGCCGCCCCGGCATGCCCTGGTTCACCCCTGTATGTCGACGGCTTTCGCCCCGTCGGGATGAGCCCGACAGGGCTTCGGATTACTGACCCCGCGGGCCGACGCCGCGCCGGTGGCGCACAATCCCCACTCCCCGGGCGGCAGCCGGCCACCGAAATCCCGACATTCGGGAATGCGGCTGCCGCTCAGATCCCACAACTGCGATCCCGACAAACTACGCCCCTCGATCAGCCGCGTCCGCGCGGCCTGATCAGGCCCCACACGACTCAGCAAGCTCCGCGAAGCTCACCAAGCCGACGAAGACTCGCAAGGAGAAGAACAATGTCGCTGAAGAAGATCAACACCGTCCTGGCCGCCGCCTTCATCCTCTTCATCCTCTGGTTCGGGGGGGAGTTCATCCTGAGCCCGGAGACGACGGCGCCGGGCTTCGGCCTGCCGAGCTGGCCGTCCGGCGACGGCGGCGGCTTCCTGATCATCAAGGGAATCCGCGACGTCGTCCTGGCCCTGGTCCTGGGCATCCTGCTGGTGACGGGCCACCGCCGGGCGCTGGGCTGGGTGCTGCTGGTGGAGGCCCTCGCCGCGTACGGCGACATGGCCACCGTGCTGGCCCACCACGGCTCCGTGGCCACCGCGCTCGGCGTCCACGGTCTGACCGCGACACTGATGGTGGTCAACGGCCTGCTGATAATGCGCGAGACCCGCAAGGTCGCGGCCGCTCCGGCAACGCCCGCCCCGCAGCCCGCCTAACGCCACCTTGGCGCGTGTCGGCATTCGCCTGTCAGCGCCCGCCGGGAAAGGCGAGGCGCACGATCTTCTTCCAGTGGGCGGCGACCCGGTCCCGTTTCTCCGGGATGGCGCCGCGCGGCCCCCTGCCCCGATTCTCATAAACGGTCATGTTCCCTGCGTAGAGGCGTACACCGCCAATGTCCGCGACCGCCGTTGGCAGCAGGCTCGCGGCCAGGTAAATGTTGACGGCGCCGACGAGTACGCCCCCGGCCAGCACCACGGCGGTGCCGAAATGACTGCCGAGTTCCCGCCACGACCCGACGCTCTGGCTGTCGTCCACTTGCGAACCCCGTCCTTGAGTTGCTGGGGCGGGTGCAGCATCTTCAAGGTCGAGGCACTCAAGGACGCCGAGAAGGCGATCCAGATCATCAGGGAGCAGGGCGAAGGCACCAGCGCGTCGGCGAAGAACCCCTTCCCGGCGGCGAACTTGCCCACTACTACGTCTTCCGGGAGATCCGGCACGGCCGGAAGCTGATCGAGGTCTCCGACCACTCGGCCGACGGCAAGAGCCACTGGGAGTTCACCGGTGCCCCATCCCTCGGCCCAAGACCTACCCCATGGGCAAGGTCCCGGCAGGCGGCCGGCCCGCGTCCCCCGACGATTCGGCCTGGCCCGGGACCAAGGAACTGCTGCACCAGTTCAACCTGAGCTACACCAAGATGCTGGCCGCCCTCCAGGAGGCATGGGAGGCACCCATCGGCGCCGACCTGGTCTCCGGGGCCGTCGGCCTGATGCGCGACCTGGACAGCCGCGGCTCGGCACTCATCAAGCGCAAGCGCACCGCGGACGGCAAGGAGAACTACGGTCCGGAGTTCCTCTTCGTCGCACACGAGCCGATCAACGACGCCTCCCAGTAGACCCGTTGGGACGTACGCAAGGCCCTCTGCCCGCTCACGGAATGCCGGGCCGGGTCGCTGTCGGCCGGCCGGCATCGGCGGCGCCGTCCGCTTCACTGCCCCGAACGTGGGAGAGCCGCCCTGGTTCGGCTCCATCGACAAGCGCTGAGCCAGTCAGCCACGGCCACGGCCACGGCCACGGCCGAAAGGAAAGACCCCCACCCGGAACGCTACGGGGACAGACGTCCGGCAGATTTTGCGCTGTAGGTCCGGCAGTAGCCCGAGGGCGAACGTCGGCCGGCGGCCGTACACGTCAACGCCGCTGCAATAGCGATTGGCGGCCAAGGCCAAGGGAGTTGATCGGGCGGATGGGACTTCTGGTAGATCATCTTGCGACCCGGCTCGGGCTCGTCCGTGAGTGGCCGGACGGCTACGGGCGCGGCCCGGCGTGATCCTGAGGCGTCGCCGATGCAGCCCTACGACGGTGGGCGTTCCACAGGGTGACGGTGGTCAAGGTGAAGAACAGGAGGTTGCCCAGGCTGAGTTGGGCGCCCTGGAGGGGGACGCCCGCCGGGCCTGGGATGCCCTTGGCGAGGAGTTGGCCGATGAGGACGCAGACGACGGGAGTGGTGGCGCACATCCAGCGGGGGAAGGAGGTGGTGTCGCGCAGAATGGCGACGGCCATCCAGAGGGAGGCGGTGAGCCAGCAGGCCAGGAGGAGTGCGTAGGGGATGAAGAGGACGGTGGCGAAGTCGCCGGGGAGGGCGATGAGGGCGGGGGAGGCTCCGCCGGAGGCGTGGACGGCCTTGGCCGCCTGGCCCCAGTAGTAGAAGGAGCCGTGGACGAAGGGGGCGAGGACGAAGCCGGTGGCCAGGAGGAGGAACGGGGGGAGGGAGAGGAGACGGCGGGCCGGGCGCAGGCCGCGGTACAGGTGCCAGCAGGCGACGAGGTAGAGCGGGCCGGTCAGCACGCCGAGCAGGGCGCCCCAGGCCAGGCGGGTGGTGGAGGCGGACAGCATCGCGGCGAGGGAGTCGCCGGTGACGCCACCGTAGGCGCCCAGGATCGGGTAGCGGTCCGGGGACGCCATGGGCTTGCCCAGCAGGAGGATGTCGCCGATGAGCCAGGCGATGGAGGCCAGGATTCCGCAGACTCCCGCGAGACGTACCGCGCGTGTCGATGTGGCCTGGGCGTCTCGGGAGTTGGTGTGGTGCATTGCCTGTTGCGCATGGTGCGTTGGCTGGGACGGCATGTGTTCCCCCGGTGGCGTGCAGGATATCTAATTAGGTGAGCCTAAGCTAACTAATCTCGAGGGGTTGGGGAAACGACCTCTTCGAGGAGGATCAGCAGCCGCGGCCCGATCGCGTCCGGGCCGGCGTCGATGCCGAGTTCGTCCGCGACACACACGCGGCGCCTGCCTTCCATGCCGAGCCGGATCAGGGCGTCGTGGATATCGGCGATGTCGGCGCAGCAGGTGACGCCCGGCAGGCCGCGTGTCCAGGGGTGGGAGATCCGCTTGGTGTCGATGATGTACGCGAGCGAGCCGCGGTGGAGCATCTGGCAGGTGATGCAGCGCAGGGTCACCGACTTGCCGCCGCCGGTGGAGGCATTGACCAGGATGTGCGGCGACTCGGCATCCAGGTCCACGCCGACGACCTTGCCGCCGCTGCCGATCCCGATGACCGGCGCGGACTCCGGCGCCTTCGCCACCAGCTCCCGCACCGAGGGGTCCGTGAACGCGGCCTTCTTCGGCAGGCGGCGGGTCTTCTTCACCAGGACGTACGGCTTGCGCCCGGCCGGGTACCAGGAGAACGTCACGCCCTCCAGGCGAGTTCTTGGGTGATGAGGTCGGCGACCAGATCGCGGGAGAACCGCAGGTGCACCGGCAGGTCGACGCGTATCTGCGCGTCGTCGTCGCTGAAGTTCTTCGGGACGTGGAGGTAGCGGCGCGACGCGGTCTGTTCCGCGATCCCGAGCGGGACGGCGAGCGCTTGGTGCAGCGGGCCGACCCACTCGCGCATCAGCTCCCGCCGGCCGCGCCCGAGGATCCCGTACGCCAAGCCGCCCGCACCCGCGACGGAGACGGCGCCGATGCCACCGGTGTGGAGGGCCCGGAGCATCGCGCCCTGATCCTCCCAGAGGGCTTGGACGGTCCGGACGGTGGTGCCCGGGTGCCGCCCGCCCAGGCAGGCACCCTCGGTGGCCGCGCCCAGGAAGCTCATCCGGACGGTCAGACGCTTCCACCCTGCCCGGTACGAGGACCGGACCACCCGGCCCTCGGCCTTCGGCAGGACACGGGTACCGGAGCGCCAGAACGTCGCACCGGTCCGCTTCACGCCGTCCATGTCACGGCCGGCCAGAAACCGTCCGACGCCGAACGCCACGGATTCGGCGGTCTCCTCCACCTGCTTGTCGAACCTCGTCCGTCCCCTCGACCGTGCCCCTTCGGTGCGCGTCCAGGCACCTCACACCCGGAAGCGGACACCGACGCAAAAACGGCGGACCTGCGGACCTGCGGACAGATTCTGGTCGCGGAGCAGATCAGGGGATATCGCCAGACCAGAATCGGCCGGGGTGGCCGGGATTCCTCCCCGGCGGCGCAGCAGCAGGCAAGCAGTGACCCGTGCCGAGTTCACGAAGGGACCCGGCCAAGAGGCGGAGACAAGGGGAAAATCGGCGCGGAGGCGGTGGGAGGTGTGCTGAGTACCGCTCAGCTCCGGCAGCACAAGCGGATCTTCAGGTGCTCGACTGCGACTCGGGTGGCAATGCGGTCAGTGTGCGGGCCGGAAGCCGTAGGCACGCCCGCGCGTAGGGCCCCGTCCTGGAAGTGGCGGGACCCCACAGCCGTTCGGTGTCTACCGGTTGCGGCGGCGTCCGGCGGTGTACCCGGCTGCGGCGGCCAGCACGGCGGTTCCTGCGGCCGAGGCCGCCAGGACGGCGGCGCTCGGGCCGTCCTCGTCACGGGAGCGGGAGGTGTCGGCGGCTTGCGCCTGGTGCTTGTGCTTGGGGTGGGCACAGGCGGTCTCGTGGCCGGGGTAGACCTTCACCGTCGTGCGTCCTCCGTCGTCGAGGTCGTGGGCGGTGACGTCAGGGCCGGTGAGTTCGACGGCGTAGGTACCGGGCTTGATGTCGCAGCGCAGGGTGCCCGTGCCGGCGAAGCCGGCCTTCCCTTCCTTCAGCGTGACCGGCTTGGTGAAGGCGTTGGAGTCGACGATGAGGGGACTGTCGTCGCTGTGGACGGCGAAGCCCTCCACTCCGGTGCTGAGGTCGACCTTGCTGCCGGGGTGGATGCTTGAGGGATCGTCCGGGTCGCTGCCGTGCGAGGTGACACCGACGACGGTGTCGGGGCCGCCGCTCCGTGTCGTGGTGCAGGACCCGTCGCGGGAGGAGTCGACCTTGATCTTCGTGTGGGCGGGTTTCTTCGCCTTCTGGCTGACGACGCGGACGTCGTAGCTGCCCGGTTTGATGTCGCACCTGATCACCGCTGTGGTGGAGTCGCCGGGCTTGAGGTTGATGAAGTCGCCGAACGCATCCGAGGTGAGGGTGATGTCGCCGTGGCTGTCGGCGAAACGGCTCAGGGAGGCGCCCGCAGTGATCTCGACGCCGCTTCCCCGTCCGAGAGCGTCACCGATCGCGGTGACGGACAGGCCGGAGCCGTCGGCGGCGGATGCCAGGGGGGCGGCGGCGAGAGTGAGGGCGGCTGCAGTCAGACCGGTTGCTGCTGCGCGCAGAGAGATCATGTACGGCTCACCTTTCGTGGGGTCATTTGACCTTGGCGGGCATGAGCATGCATTCGCGTCCGAGGCGGGTGGTGGTGTCGGCGTGGAGGGTGGTTTCGCCGTTGGACCAGCCCACGATGAGGTCGCCGGTCCACGCCGCCACGCCGGAGCCCGGAGCCCGGGGGCCGTCGACGGCGCCGGGGCGGCGGAGGCGGCCAGGCATGCCATCGCCATGGTTGTCTTACGTAGAGCCGGGAAACCCACTGATCCTATGTTTCTGTGACATTCCAGGTGCCCGACGGTGCCGCGATGCGTCGGCATGGGAAGAGACGGAAGATTCCGCGAATGCGTTGCGCACCAAGTCATCGCGTTCTATAAGCCATCGCCATGGAAGACCGGATGCTGCTGGTGACCGCGTACTGGCACACCAACCTCACCATGCGCCAACTGGCTCCGCTTTTCGGGGTTTCGAAGTCCGCATGGGCCGGACGCGTCATCGAGGCGATCGACGGTGCGGTCCCCGTGGGTACAGTTGGCTACCGTTGTCCGCCGGTTGGCCGCGCCCCTGCGCACCCGTAGCACTGTCGGCTTCACCACGGAGGAGATCCGGCAAGGCGGCACCCGGGTCGGTTTCGCGCTGGAAACACTGAAGGGCGGTCCGCGAGCCGTACTCCCCCACGTCGACTTCCCGGGTCCACCGCGGGTGGGTCGATACGGCATCGATCCAAGCGTCATGCAGCGGCTCGCACTGCCGCCGCTCAAGGCAGCGGCAGCCGATCCGGTCCCTGGGGAGCTCGGGCGTATGGAGCTGGCGTGCACCGCGTTCCCGGACACGGCCCGGTGCCTGTTCGAGTCCGACATCGACATCGTCGCCACGGTCCACGCGAAGAGTGACCCATTCACCGACGCCCTCAAGCAGCGCGCCGACATCGAAATCTTCCAGGTGACCCGGGCGAACCGGGTCTCGTACGCAGTTCCTCGTCGGTGAAGGACACGTTCAGGGGCGGCGTGCGGGAGTGATAGCCGGTTGGTATCGGCCGAGCCTCCGGTAGCGCCAGGCCGCGATACCCCAGCACGTTCCGAAGAGCAGCCAGTACGGCGACCACAGCAGGAGGTCCCCATGTGCTGGGAAGCGCGCGAGGCCTCGTGGGCGGGCGGTACGGAAGCCCGGCCGGCCAGCAGGCTCAGGTCACCGGCGACTCCGTAGCCCAGCAGACCGACCGCGCGCGCCACCATGAACGCGCACCCCGCCCAGGAGCCGACGAGCAGCACCCCGCGGCGGAATCTTCCGTGCGGTTTGGTGCCCGGCGCGTTCGCGGTGAAGTCGCGGCCGGGCAGGTCGGTTGCGGGCACGGCCTTCTTCGCCTGCCGCGTCAGGCCGCGGCGCCTGCGCCGGGTGACCCCGCAGATGCCCCGTTCGCTCATGATCCGCTCAACCCGCTTGCGGTTCACACGTCTTCCCAGCCGCCGCAGTTCCGCGTGGATGCGCGGGGCACCGTACGTTTTCTTCGACGCCACATGCAGCACAGCGATCTCGTGGGCGAGGGCGTTTTCGGCCGCCTGCCGGGCGGCCCGGTCTTCGCGGTGTCCCGCCACGCGCAGAAGAGGAGCGGGCCACGTTCAACAGCCGGCACAGGAAAGCAACGCCGTGGGCTGGCACCTCCGGGGCACCACCCAGGCGCAGTTCTGGGGGGAGGTAGCTGGGTGAGAGGTCTCCCCCGGCGCGCACCCGCCCCCACGTGTACCGGCCCCGCGGCATCCCCCTACGGGGTAATGTCCCGCAGGTGGAGATCTTGGAACTGACCTCTCTGGAACGCCGCCTGTGTCAGGCATTCCCCCGCGGTGAACCGATCGACCTCCGCCAGTCCCAGGACGAGAACCCCGAACAACCCGGCACCTGGGGTCCCGAGCGCACGGTCCGTGCCGAGGTCATCCGCACCCTCCTCCTCGGCGACCCGTCCGAACTCGGCGAGGTGCCCGCCCTCCGCCTCACTGGCGCCCGGATCACCGGCCTCTTGAACCTCCAGCACGCAGAGATACCCCACCCCCTCCGCCTCACCGCCTGCCACTTCGAGCACCCCCCGGACTTCCACGGAGCGCAGACCCGCCGGCTCGACCTCAGCGCGTCCTGCCTCCCCGCCCTCATGGCCACCGCCATACGCGTCGATGACGAAATCCGGCTCACCGACTGCCGTATCCCCGGGAGCGTCCAGCTGGGCAGCGCCCAGGTCTCCGGCGGAATCTTCCTCGACCGCGCCCGCCTCGGCACCGACGGCGGCTGCGTCCTCCAGCTCAGCCAAGCCTCCGTCGGCAACGACATCTGGGCACCCGAACTGGTGGCTCACGGCGAGATCTGCCTCGGAGCCGCCCGGATAGAGGGCGCTCTTGATCTCGAAGACGCCCACATCAAGAACGAGGCAGGTGACGCCCTCAACGCCGCCCACCTCACGGTCGGGACCAGACTCAACGCGGGCGGTCTCAAGGCCGAAGGCCGCGTCAGACTCACCGCTGCCAAGGTCACCGGCTGGCTCACCTTCATCGAGGCTCAGCTCCGCAACCCGGGCGGTGTCGCACTGGGTATCAGTAGCTGTGAGGCAGCAGGGTTCTCGCTCTGGGACGCGGTCCCGGTCTCCGGCGACGTCAAAATGCACTACGCCAATTTCAAGGTCATCCACGCCAAGCCCCAGGTCTGGCCCGCCACGGTACGTCTGGAGGGCCTGACGTACGACAGCCTCGCCCCGCGCCTGCCGGCCGCACAACGACTCGCCCTGCTTGAGCGAGACGAAGACGGCTTCGTGCCGCACGCCTACGAGCAACTCGCGGCCTCGTACCGCCGCGTCGGTGACGACGCCGAAGCCCGTGCAGTCCAACTCGCCAAGCAACGCCGACACCGGACCACACTGCCCTGGTACGGCAAGCTCTGGGGCTACCTCCAGGACGCCACCGTCGGCTACGGTTTCCACCCCACTCGGGCCATGGCCTGGCTCCTGACCCTGCTACTCCTTGGCGCAGTCGCCTACGGACTGAACCACCCGCCCCCGGCCGAGCGCGGCAAAGGCCCGGACTTCAACGCCGTCGTCTATGCCCTCGACCTTCTCCTGCCCATCATCGACTTCGGCCAGGAGAAGGCCTTCACCCCCACCGGCCTCTACCAATGGCTGTCCTATCTCCTGATCGCAGCAGGTTGGATCCTCGCCACGACCATCGCCGCCGGAGTGACCCGCAACCTCAACCGCCAATAACGGTGTCGTGCAGCCGGACGTCCAGCGCCTGACTTCCACCCTCGTCATTAAGCTGTCGACGACCGCCCGCTTTCGGAGTAGCCATTCCTCGGGCGCTGCTGTAGCACCCATCATCGCCGGGCCTCGGGTCATTGTCGTCGCGCGGGTCACGCAGCGGACGCAGCCCCAGCACCGCAGGCCGGACAGCCTCGGCAGGAATACCACATGCCCGGTATGACGCCCTCCGCCAGCTGTGACGGCACACGTAGCCTGTCGCCCGTGACCCGTCATACGCCTCCCCGCCCCCTGGACGTCGAGCAGCTGTTCCCAGAGGTTGCCCCGCTTCGGAGGCAGGCAGTACGGATGCACCCTCGCGCGGGCAATCCGACGTGGCGGGAAAGTTCGATGGGCGGGCCGCTGTTGTGGCCCGAGCAGGAGCCCTGGCCCGTGTGTCCGGAGCACCAGGGGTCGCCGATGGTGCCGGTCATCCAGCTCTACGCTGCCGATGCCCTGGGCCTCGTGCCGTTTCCACCTGGACGTGACCTGCTGCAGGTCCTCTGGTGCCCTCGGAGCCACGACGGCCGATGGGTCATTCCTGAGGTGCACTGGCGCAATGCAGAGGCGGTCGGGAACATCTGCGAAGCACCGCCAGTACCCGTCGAGGTTTGCTTCGGACGTGTACCGAAGCCATGCGTGGTCCATCCAGAGCTGGTCACGGAGTACCCGAGCTGGGATCTGCCCTACGTACTCTGGGACGCATTGGAGCGGCGTTTCGAGCAGGTGGAAACGGAGACAGGGTGGGATTACCAGTACCACCTGTCCACCGCTCCGGGGACCAAGCTGGGCGGGTACCCCGGCTGGTGCCAGGACCCGCAGTGGCCGGACTGCTCAGGGTGCGGAAAGCCAATGGAACATCTGCTGACGGTAGAGAGCACCGAGGCGGATGCCGCGTCCCGGCTGGCCTGGACTCCCCTTGAGGATCAAGGCGCCCGGTACGAAGGCGCCAACCTGATGCTGGGTGACATGGGTGGCGTCTACCTCTTCGAATGCCGAACCTGCCCTGACCGCCCGTACAGAGACCGTTTCGACTGCTCCTGAACGAGCAACCAGACCAAGACGGTCGCCTGTCGGACGAGTGTGAGCACGCCGCGGCTATCCGCAGCGCCGGGAATATCGCACGGTGGGAATGCCGCTCCCCGCCAGCTGGCGCCTCGAGGTGGACCGCCGAACGCCGTGAGCAGTACGCCAACGACCCCGAGGCCGACCGCTCTCCGGTCGCCGTGAGCCTCGGCCCCAACCGCGCCAAGGGCGACGAGGACCCCGCCGAATGGATGCCGCCTGCCAAGGACGCCACCTGCACCTACGCCACCGACCGGGTCACCGCCAAACTCCGCTGGAAGTTGACCGCGGACCACGCCGAGACCAAAGTGCTGCGCTCACTGCGGCCGACTGCGGGGATGCGACAGTGACTCTCCGGGACAGCCGGCCACGAGCCTCCTCCACGCTGACCCTGCGCGCTGAGGAGGGGCGGTCGTTGTTGCAGAACGCGTGACAGCAGGTCACGTTGTCAAGGGTGTCACTGCCGCCGTCAGCGATCGGCACAATGTGATCGACCTCGGGACGGCGCGGATCATATCGGCGGTGATGCTGGAGTACCGGGGTCAGGCAGTGCGCGCAGATCCACCCGTCGCGTTCGAAGATCTCGTCCCGCGTGTACTTGTCCCGGGGGCGCGATCGTATGCGCTGTCCACGGCGTTCGTGGTGGTTGGGACCTCGCAAGACGCGGAGTAGTTTGAGCTGCTCGCCGTCCAGCTGCCCCAGGCACCGCCGGTCGAGGATGGCGAAAAGCCTTCCCTTGTGCTCCGTCCGATCCATCGGTCCGTCTACGGCTTCGAGGGCGGCGAGGGCTTGAGCGGGGTCGTCGTAGCCAGGCGGGGACACGTCAGCCACGCCGTGCCAGGGATGTCGGCGGCCGCACCTCCTGCCGCGCTGGCGTTCCTCGCTCTGCATCCGCTGGAAGCGTTCGGGCCTGGTCATCTCACTCAGCAGCTTCCGCTTGGTCATCTCAGTCTTTCCGATCTCGAACGGTGCCTGAAACTTGATCACTCGCGTGAGGCTTCCGGGGACGCAGAGGCGGATTTCAGGCAACTTCCCGCAGGCCGATCCGAGCTTCGGTTGTCACTTAGAGTGCGCGCGTCGCGGTAAGCGAGCCAGAGCCCAAATTGCTGTAGAACACTGCTCCTCGTCACGTACAGAGCCACGACGTCGAGGTTCTGGCTGAGGCGATTGACCAGTCCGTGGGCTTGGACGGCGTAGCCGCCGGTGATGACCAGGGGTAGGGGCTGCCGATGGCGAGGACATCGGCCAGGAGCCGGCGGTGGAGTGCGCTGAGGTTCACGCGGCTGCGGACGTCCCGCTGGTCAGGGTGGGGAAGGCGGCTTCCCACGCCTCGCGGATGTGTCGACTGACCAGCGTGTGCAGCACTGGCCACGGTGAGACCAGCAGGCGCTGGTCGAGGAGGGAGGTCAGGTCGTCGCGCTGGCCCTCGGCCAGGACGGTGCGGTAGTAGCTCATGCGCTGGCGTGGCTGGTCCAGGTTGTAGGTGCGCAGGCCGGACCAGGCGACGTGCAGCGGCAGTTCGATGCGGCCGTGGGTGGGGCCGGTGAGGTCGTCGAGACAGGCCGGCAGGCGGTCGGCGTACCGCCGACGCAGCACGTCGGAGGGGGACGGTGCGGCGGTGGGTGAGGACTGCGAGGCCATGGAGCGATCATCCCCTGCTGAGGCGCTGACGGGTACCGCGGTGGCCTACCCGGCGCGCTCGCCGGCAGCGGGGATGGGGTTCGCCGGCACCCCGGAAGGCCACGCATCCGCCCGCAAGCGCGGCGAGACCGTCGGCGGAGCAGGCGTCACCGACGACCACATGCTCTCCATGTCGTCAGGCAGCGAAGCGTGCCTCGCCGACTCTCCCGGCCACTTCAGGCGTTGCGTGACCAGTGAATCTGAAGGCGTCGTCTCCGCGTAGAGTCGCAGGGTGAATCGAGATGACGCCGTTGGCACGCCGGACGCCTCCGACCCCGAACTGCCGGTGCTGACCGCTGTGCAGGCTGCACGTCTGCGTGCGCTCGCCGCCCCCTATACCCAGGACGGCCACGGCTCCTCCCTGCGCAACCTGGCGCAGATGTGCCGCCACGCTGCGCAGGACCGCTGGCCCGAGCTGGTTGCGGCGCACTTCGCCAGCTTGCGCGAGGCGAGCCAGGGCGGTGAGAGCGCCGAGGAACTGCTGCGCGGGACGCATGCGCGGCTGCTGTCCGTCGAGTCGTTCACCCGGGAGATGGCAGACAGCATGCGCTACGCGCGGGTGGTGGCCGACGGGCTCGTCTTCGCCTACGCCCTCGACGGTCCCACCACCGTACGCATCCTGACCGACGGGGATGTGGCACGCGCCGGGCTGCCGGAGCTGGGCGAGGCGGCGTACGCGAACCTGATGCGCATACCCGTCGAGCACGAGGAAGTGTCCTTCAAGGGGCGGGCGTTGCTGCACTCCGTGTACGGTGACTCCCCGTTCATCGCGAGCAAGGCGCTGTTCCTGTCCGAACTGGCCCGGCGGGTCACCGGCAAGCCGCTCCCGGACGCCGGCGCCCTCGTCGTCGTGCCCACCCGCCACCTGCTGGCATACCACCCGATCGTCGACGGCTCCGTGGCCGACGCCATCAACGACCTGGCCATGTACGCCTTCGGCGCTCACGAGGACGGGCCGGGCTCGCTCTCGCCGCGCGTCTACTGGTGGCACCGGGGCGGCCTGACGTCGCTCACGGTCATCGACCACGACACCCGCATCTTCTCCCTGAAGCCGCCGCCCGAACTGCTCGGCATGATGAAAGGCCTGACCGGCCTGGACCGGGCCGGCCGGCTCGCCTCCCGCGCCGCCACCCGGGCACTGGACGTCGCCGAACTCACGCACACCACAGCCGAGTCGATCGCCGGCCTCGCCCAAGACCCGGCCACACTGCCCGACGCCTTCGCCGCCGCCCTCGCACTTGGCCACGCCCGCTGCGCAGCGGACCCCGACGCAGACCACGTCGACACCTGGGATCCCTGGGCCATTGCCGTGCAGCTCGGCTCCGCGCTGTTCACCGGCGCGCAGCCGCAGGAGTGCTGCCTGGGCGAGGACCTCGTATGGCAGCTGCCCGCCACCCCCGCCGAGCCGCCCGCGGACGCCCGCGCCTGGCTCGACGCCTTCTACCTCGCGGTCGTGTGCCGACAGCCGGACCGGGTCAGCCGGCTGTGCCAGGTGCCGCTGGAGGCACTGCGGCGGGACGACTGTGTCGACGAGTACGTCCTGCAATGGATCGACACTCTGCAGACCTACTGGTCCGAACGTCCCATGGACGACACCGTGGAGAAGCTGATCACCACCGTGAAGATGTCGGAGCCCGAGGTCGTGACCCGTGCCCCGAAGGACTTCGTGAACCTGATCGACTACCAGCCGGTCGCCCTCTTCCATCGCCTGATCACACGCGACCACGACGCCTTCGCCGAGACGCTGGCCGAAGCCCTCGCGCACCACGAGGGGTACTGGGGCGACTCGGCGGCGCCACGCGCCCAGGTGGCGCTCGGTCCACTTGCCATGGCGAGCTTGGCGTACGACTACGGGTTCCCCCTCGAGACCAAGCAGTCGTACCTGCCCAGGTATCTGCTCAACCGCGAACGAATCGAGACGATCCCCGGCTGAAACCGCGAGCAGTCAGTTCATGTGGGCGATCAGGTCCACGGCCTTGCGCAGACGCTTGTTGTAGCCCGACTGCCCGGGCACGTATGGGAAGAGATGTCGCAGATGGGCGCGGGCGTGGCGGATCCACCGCCGTTCGGAGGTGAACCCGAGCAGGGACTGCATCACCGAGAGAGTGACCAGTTCTGCATCGCTGAGCTGGGGCGCGATACCGACGGCGGGCCGGTACAGGGCCAGGTGCGGCGATTCCTTCAGCAGGTCATCGGTCTTCACGTACGGTGCGGTGGCGAGGGAGTCCAGATCTGGCGTCACAACCGGTCTCTGGGCTCCCTCGCCTCATGCCATGCACGGCACCTACCCCTTGGACTCAGTCATCCAGGCGGGCGGCGCCGGCTCCGTGTCAGGCTTCGAGAGGGGGACAGCGGCCTGAGCACGATCGCCGTCGTGCTGAACGGTCAGCGCCAGCAGGGACAGTCCGGCGGTGGTGCCCGGCAGCCACAGCCGCCCCCACCACACGTCGAGGCGTGGCTCCCGGTCGCGGTGCCGGCCCCTCACCGGCCACCCGCCGATGTGCCGTGCAGGTGCCGCTGGAAATGCAGCAGGCACCGGGCGAGGCCCTGCAGGCGATGCGTGGCCGAGACCAGCCTTGGCCGGGCCCGGCCCGGAGCTGGAACTCCGCTCCAGCGATCGACTGACGCCTGGCGCCGTCTCCCGGTCGCTGCTCGTCGATGCGCCCACCGACGTGCTCTTGGGCCTGCTCGACGAGCGGGGCCAAGTGGCCCTTGAGGGCGTCGATCAGCCGGAGGACTTCGTCATACGGCGGGAGCGTGGACTTGGTGCGTAGGGCGGCGGCGATGTCGGCCTGGAGCTGGTCACATCCGTCGCCCATCACAGGTGGGGTGGTGTCGGTGGCGTCCATGGGGCGATTCCTCGAAGACGGGGTGGTCATCACCACCGCCGGGGGCGAGGAGAGGCCGGCCGTGCGCGGCCCCTGGCGGCATGAGAAGAGTCAACCGCCGCGAGGAGAGACAGATCCGCAACCTGCTTGCGAGGTCGCAAACCCCTTGCGGGTCAGATCAGTTGAAGGGCACGCCGGCGCGGCCCGCGAAGGCGCGAACGCCCGGGAGGCTCCGGTCGTGGCGGAGCAGGCCGCCGGCCAGACCCTTGACTGTCCCGCGGCGGATTTCCTGTGGCGCGGCCTGCTCGGCGGCCAGCAGGGCGCGGTAGCACTGCTCGGGCTTGCCCCACTGGTCGAAGCAGCGGGCCACGTCGACCTTTGCCCGCCCGGTGCAGCCCGGAGCTGGGGTCAGCGGCTGGGAGCGTGGAAGCCGCCGTCGGGGCAGAGGATGGAGCCGGTGAAGTAGGTGGACTCGTCGCCGGCGAGGAAGAGGGCGGCGTCGGCGACTTCGCAAGGGCGGCCGAAGCGTCCGAGGAGGGTGCGGTCGGTGACGGCGGCAGCGGCCTGTTCGTCGGCGCGGGGGTGGGCTGTCAGTCATCGGCGAACGCGGCCTTGCCGGACGAGCAGGTGTGCGTCAGCGCCGGCGGGAAGCCCGGACCGCTCCCGGCGAAGCCTGGGAGGAACTCGACGTGCGGCCTCGCAGGCGAAGGCGTGCCAGGCCGCACGTCGGGTCGGAGTGACGGGTTCCGGCACGCCCATGGCGAGTCGCCGGGATGCGGCTGTGGAGGTCCTCCGAGGGTTATCGGGTCCTGAAGCGGCGGAAGAGGTTTCGGGCCACGTACACCCCCGGGCCGCCGAAGCCGACGATGTCGACGCGCCCGTCACCGGTGATGTCGGCGAGGAAGCGGGGGTGGCGGTCGACCCGCCAGCCACCTGCGTCCTCGTTGTGCCCGAACCCGCGGCACACCAGCTGGGCCTGCTCGAACTGGCCGTCGCCGCGGCTGTGCGACACCCAGACCCCCTCGTTGCCGAAGCCGACGATGTCCTGGTTGCCGTCGCCGGTGATGTCGGCGAGGAACCGGAGGTGTTTCCCGCTCGTCCACCCCTGGGCGAGCCCGAAGTCGTTCAGGACGAGCTTTGAGGGCTCGAACGTGCCGTCGCCGCGTCCGCGTGACACGACGACGCCCTGCGGGCCGAACCCGACGATGTCCAGTGCTCCGTCACTGGCGGTCCTGACCAGGAGCCGGGGGTGCTCCTCGACCGAGCTCCACCCCTGGTCGACCCCGAAGTCGTCCAGGACGTACAGGGGGTCGGCGAACGTTCCTTCCTCGTCCTGGAGCGATACCCAGACGCCGTCGTCGTGGCAGCCGACGACGTCGAGCCTGCCGTCACCGGTGGTGTCGGCGAGGAAGCGGGGGTGCTTGTCGGCAAGCCAACCACCCGCCTTCTCGTCGTGGCCGAACGCCCGGAGAACCGGTTCGTCGCCGATCGGTGCGAACTTTCCTTCCTCGTCCTGGAGCGATACCCAGACGCCGTCGTCGTGGCAGCCGACGATGTCCAGCCTGCCGTCACCGGTGGTGTCGGCGAGGAAACGGGGGTGCTTGTCGGCAAGCCAACCACCGGCCTGCTCGCCATGGCCGAACGCCTTGAGGACCGGCTCGCCGCCCGCGGGCGCGAACGTCCCGCCCTCGTCCTGAGGGGACACTCGGACACCGTCGGCGGCAAGCACGACGACATCGGGCTTGCCGCCGCCCGTCGTGTCCGCGAGGGTCCACAGGTCCTCGGGGCTCGCGGAGGGTACGGGTTGGTGCAGGACGCGCTCTTCGTCGTCGAACGTGCCGTCGCCTCTGCTGGACGACGTCACGGCCCCCTCCGCGGGCTTGAGCCCTACGATGTCCGCCCGCCCTTCTCCCGTGGTGTCGGCGAGGAACCGCGCACCGGCCCCGGCCCACCAGCCCGGTTGCCCGCCGGGAGCGCGGGTGGCGCCTTCGCTGTTCCAATTCCCGGCGTCCTCGTCGCTCCCGAACTGCTCCAGGACCAGCAGCATGTTGCTGAAGGAGGGCGTCGCGCCGGGTGCCGGCCGCAGCGCGGTCGAGGGGGCCAGCCGCCAGGACCGGCGGCCGTTCCAGTGACCCAGCGGTGCCCAGCGCAGCACGGGGTCGCTGGTGCGCTCGGGCTCGGCCGGCACGAACCGCCACCGCTGGCTCTCCGCGCTGTCGTCGTGCTCGCGCAGGACGATTCGGGTGTCGTCCGCGCCGGGCTCGTCGAGGTCGAGAACGGCGCCATCGGTCGCGCCCTCGATGAAATAGAGGCCCGCTTCGCCCTCAACGGGGACGACGTGCCACTGCTGGCCCTGATTGCCGTCGGCGGCGTCCCACTGGCGGACGGCGCGGTCCGCGGCGGCGGGGTCGTCGAGCACCTTGCCACTGGCCGCGTTGCGGATCACATATCCGTGGTCGTCCTGTGCTTGCTCGCCTTGCGCGGCCTGCACGGGGGCGAGCTGCCACTGCTCCGGGCTCGGGCCGCCATCAGGGAAGTCGCGGACGACGAGCGCCCCGTCCGCGCTCGGCGCGGCCTCGGCGCCGAGAGGCTTCCCCGTGGCGGCGTTGACGATCTCCAGCTTCAGTTCTTCGATGGGAACGGGCATCGTGGTGCCTCTTCCAGGCGGTGCGGGCGTTGGCTCGGGACGGGTTCGGCGCGACCGTGGCCGCGGATCACGTGAAGACGTGGTGGTACGGGACGTTCCACTCGCTGGGCAGCCGCGGATAGAACGTGTTGATGACCGTCCCGGTGAAGTCCCCGCCCCAGTTGTAGGTGAGACGCACCTCGCTGTCGGCCGTCACCGCGTGGTCCTTGAACCCGAGGATGGCGTCGGGGTGGGTGATCGGCACGAAGGTGATCCCGCCCCACGGCGTCACCGTGACGACCCAGAGCTGGGTGTCCTCGGGCGCGCCGTTCTTCCCGCGCCACTTGTCGCCGACCTTGTCGGGGAGGCCGACCTGGACGGTGTCGGCCGTGCTCTTCGGGGCCTCCTGGTGGACGGTGATGCGCCTGCGCTGCGGCTTCGGCGCGCCGTCGTCGCCGCGCCCGGCGTCGGCTTCGCCCGCACCGGCGGGTTCGGGCGACACCTGACCCGCGGCGCTCTCGATGAAGTACAGCGGTCGCTGCCCGAAGAAGCCGGCGGGGGTGATGTACCAGAGGTGGCCCTGCGCTTCCTTGGTGTCCGGGTCGAGCGCGGTGGCCAGTTCGACCCCCTTGTCGTGGCTCTCCTCCTTCAGGTCGGCGGGCCGCAGGTAGCCGCCATTGAAGGCGTGGACGAGCATGACCGGCCGGTTTTCGAGCAGTGCTGCCACGATTGCGTTGTCGTAGCTGTTCACCGCCACCGGGCCGCCGACCACCAAATTCGCCATTGTCGTGCGTTCTTGGGTGTACATCGCGGAAACCTCACCTGTTCTGAATGTGGAGAACAATACGTCGGGCACTCGGTTCAGTGCTTTATCGCACGGAATTACTGCAGGCTCAATCATCCTCGATCAAGACGACTCTGAAAGCGATTGGATGGCCGAATCAATACCCTCACCCACGTCAACGGCCGAGGCCGCAGCCCTCGCAGGCAGGAATGTCGGAAAGTCATCGATCGGATGATTGGCAGCACTTCAACGTACCGTCGGCTCCTGCGAGTTGAGAACAGTCGCCGAACCTTGACCACCCGATTGGGTGAATGCACGGAGTGACCGTTTGGATGATGGGGACCGCGGTAATTTTCATTGTCGGGACATGCACAAATGCCTGTTACCGCTTTATTATTCACCGAGCGCAGTTCGACCAGATCAGTCGAGGACGGGAAATGCCTTCCAACGCGTACAACCTGGAACGGGCCAAGCGCCAGCCGCTGACGAAGAAGAACCTGCGGGAACTCAACATCGAGCAGACCTGGCAGTCCGTCCTGGACCACCCCAATCTGGTCTACGTCGACGACTACGGTGTGCGGCACAAGCCCGTCGGGTTCTCCGTGAACAAGTCGAGCTTCGGCGCTTTCCCCGGGTCCGCGTTTGAACTGGGCTGGCTCTCCTACATGAACCTCGGGGAGCCGCTGATCGAGGAGCGGCGCAACATCAACCAGCCCCCGCCCGACTCGTTCTCCTCGCGCGCCTACGTCAACCGCAGCCAGACATCCCCGATGACCTTCACCGACTCGGTCGAGTTCACCGTGTCGAACGAGGTCACGTGGTCGCTCCAGGGCGAGGCCCAGCTCACCTTCGGCGGCAGCGTCAGCGCGGAACTCCAGCTCCAACTCCAGAGCCAGCTCCAGCTGGACCTCCAGACGCAGCTCGGGACGGAGCTCCAGAACGGCATGGAGAACAAGGTCACGAACTCCGTAACCAGCGAGAACAGCAAGGACGACATCGGCTCGGACACCGCGAACGGCACCGAGAACGGCGTGGCCAACTCGGTGGCGAACTCCGCGTCGAACTCGGTGACGAGCTCGGCGGCGTTCACGACCACGGGCAGCGCCGCAGGCAGCGCGGAACTCAACGCCCAGTTGATGCTGGGCATCACGGGCTCCGTCGGCGGCACACTGACCACCAGCTGGGCCTCGACCTCGCAGATCTCCGGCGAAGTCCCGCCGGGCTCCCGCGTGGAGACCATTGTCACGCAGCGGCGTACCCGCAAGCAGTACTCGTACGAGATCCCGGTGACCTTCTCCGGGTTGCTCGCGGTGAGGTACGACGTGCCGGTGGCGGTCCTGTCTCCCCCGCAGCCCGGGAACTACCCCGGCCTCGACCAGGTGGTTGCCCGCAGCCTCGGCGACATCGACCTGGCGGGCGGCAACGGCTTCCGTATGAAGGGGCTGGCCGAAGTCGTCTCCGCCCTGGAGGTCCACCACACGATGTTCGACGGCGAGAGCCTGACCGGCAGCGAACGAGAGCTGCACAAGCAGCCTTGACCGGCGGGCGGCACGCCGCCACGACGACGACCAGAGGTGACGACCATGGTGTTCGACAACATCTTCGGCTCCGCAGGCAAGGGCGCGGGGCTCTTCTCAGTGACCACCGACGCCGCCAAACCGCAGCCGGGGGCCGGCGTCGACTTCGAGGACGCCGACGACGACACATACGACGACAAGAGCACGAGCCTGTTCAACAGCGCGATCCACGGGGCTTCCTCCCGCGCAAAGGTCGTACAGGAGCAATCGCCCGAAGCACGGGCCATCCTGGGCTTCCTCGGCTCCTTCATCCAGACCACCCAGGCGTCGGCCGGTGCGCAGGCCCAGTACGCCCAGAATCCCGGCTCGGTGTCCACGGCGGCATCCGCCGGCATGCAGGAGTCGAGTGCGACGGTGACGGAGCACAGCGGCCTTCAAAAGGACGAGGACCTGGAGAGCAAGCCGAAGAAGAGCGATTTCTCCAAGGCCCCCAAGGCCCCCAAGCCGACCGCCGAGGACCCGTCCGCTTCCAACGACAACCGCTCGTAGTAGGCAGTCAGTAACGGTGAAGGGATGGCGATGAGCACTGCCCACTCGGCAACCACAGATGGCGAGGACTCCGCCCCTCCGATCAGCACGGTCGCGGGGACCGGGGACGCGGGGTTCACAGGGGACAACGGGCCTGCCGTTTCGGCCCAGTTGAAACAACCGTACGAGATCGCGGTGGACAGCACCGGCACCCTCTACATCGCCGACTATGGCAACAACCGGGTCCGGAAGATCACGACTGACGGGAAGATCAGCACGGTCGCCGGCACGGGCACCAGGGGCTTCAGCGGTGACTGCGGCCTTGCCGTCTCGGCCCAACTGAACTACCCGCGCGGGGTGGCGGTGGACAGCGCAGGCGCCGTCTACATCGCCGATGCCGGAAACCACCGGGTCCGGAAGATCACGGCCGATGGGAAGATCTGCACGGTCGCGGGCACGGACACCAAGGGCTTCAGCGGTGACGACGGCCCCGCCACCGCCGCCCAGTTGGACGGCCCGTACGCGGTGGCGGTGGACAGCACCGGCGTCCTCTATGTCGCAGATTACAACAACCGCCGAGTTCGGAAGATCACGACTGACGGGATGATCAGCACGGTCGCGGGGACCGGGACCGCGGGATCCGACGGAGACGGCGGTCCAGCGGTTTCGGCCCAGCTGAGCCGCCCGAGGGGAATGGCGGTGGGCCGCGCGGGCGACCTCTACATCGCCGATGCCGGAAACCACCAGGTCCGGAAGATCACGGCCGATGGGAAGATCAGCACGGTCGCCGGCACGGACACCAAGGGCTTCAGCGGTGACGACGGCCCCGCCACCGCCGCCCAGTTGAATGCCCCCTTT
>NZ_JBEZJZ010000078.1:0-40234 GCF_040651455.1 Streptomyces sp. NPDC048483 | reverse complement strand
GACGGCTACGACATCCGCACCGCCTCCGTCGCCCGCGGCATCCCCTGCCTGACCACCGTCCAGGCACTCGCCGCCGCCGTACAAGGCATCGAGGCACTGCGCCGGTACGGCGAGGGAGGCTGCCCGATCCGTTCCCTGCAGGAGCACCACACGACCCTGTGGGCGAGGGCCCGGACGGCGGCGGGCCAGGCCTCCGCCTACGGCGAAGGCCTGGCGTCCGTGGCCGCGGCGGATGCGGGAGGGTCAGCCGAGGGCCTGGGCGAAGTCGGCGCAGAGGTCGTCGATGTGCTCGAGGCCGACGGCGATACGCACCGTGCCCTCGGTGATGCCGATGGCCCGCAGGCCCTCCGCGTCCATGGAGCGGTGCGAGGTGGCGGACGGCTGCTGGACGAGGGTCTTGTACCCGCCCAGTGAGACGGCGCGGTCGGCGAGGCGCAGCCGCCCGGTGAATTCGAGGGTCTCCTGGCGGCCGCCGGCGACGTCGATGGCGAAGACTCCGCCGTATCCGTTGGGCAGGAGGCGCCGGGCGAGGGCGTGGCCGGGGTGGTCCTCCAGGCCGGGCCAGTGGACCTTGTCCACTCCGGGGTGCCGCGAGAGGAAGCGGGCCAGTGCGTCGGCGTTGTCGTGGTGGCGCTGCATCCGCAGGCCGAGTGTGCCCAGTCCGCGCAGGGTCAGCCAGGCGGCGAACGGGTCGGCGATCGGGCCGGTCTCCAGCGAGCGCGACCATACGCTGCGGTGCAGATCGGCGTCGGCGAAGACGGCGATGCCGCCGAGGACATCGCAGTGTCCGGACAGGAACTTGGTCGAGGAGTGCACCACCACATCGCCGCCCATCGCGATCGGTTGGCAGCCGACCGGTGAGGCGAAGGTGTTGTCCACAATGGAGGTCAGACCGGCCTCCTTGCCCGCGGCGAAGAACGCCGGAAGGTCGGTGACCTGCGCCGTGGGGTTGGAGAGCGTCTCCAGGTACAGGACCTTCGTGGTGGGGCGGAGGGCTGCGGCGACCTCCGCCGGGTCCTGCGCGTCGATGTAGGTGGTTTCGATGCCGAAGCGCGCGGCGAGGTCCTTGAGCAGGGCGAACGTGCCCCCGTACAGATGCTTTTGGGCGATGACGTGGTCGCCGCTGCTCAGGAGGGTGTGCAGCACGGTGTGGATGGCGCCCATACCGCTCGCGGTGGCCAGCGCCGCGGCGCCGCCCTCCAGCGAGGTGACGGCGTTCTCCAGGGCGCGCACGGTGGGGTTGGAGTTACGGAGGTAGGCGAAGGACTCCGGCCGGTTGATGGCCTGCGCCAGGTCCTCCGTGTGGTCGTAGGCGAAATTGGCGGTCTGGTAGAGCGGGACGTTGAGCGGGCGTGCCCCGTCGAGGTCGGGTATCTCGACGTGGATGGCTCGGGTCTCGGGGTGGTGGGCGGCGGGCACGGGGGGTGTCCTCTCGGCGGGCAGGCGCATGGGGCGGAGTGGCTGCTGCGGGGTGTGGGTGCGGGTCATCTGCTGTTCGTGGGCTGCTGAGGGGAGTTCCTGGGTTGCTGACGCGAAGAGGAGGCGGTGGCCTGGCGTTTGTCGTGCAGGGCGATGAGTTCGTCGAGGTCGTACTCCGCCCGGCCTTGCGTACCGTAACGGGTCAGCCGTCCGCGGCTCGCCCATTTCCGTACGGTGGCCGGGGGCACATCGAGGGCCAGCGCGGCCAGTTGGGTCGGTACGGTGCGCCGGGGACGGTGGGAGGGCGGGGCCATCTCACGCCACCGCGTCGGTGTGCGAGGCCTGCGGGCGGCGTCCGGCACTCGTACCGGCGCGGGCGAGCAGCAGCCATTGGCGCGGCGGCCAGTCATGGCCCGCGTCGCACCGAACCTGGTGGCGTCCGGTGGTCCGGGAGCCGATCGGTTCGGAGTACAGGGTGCTGTGGCAGTCCGGGGCGGGGCACGGCCCCAGTGCCGTGCGCAGGACCGGCTCGGGGTGGGCGGCGCGGCGTGCGGCCGCCGTGATCTCCGTGATCTCGGTGGCGAAGTCCTGGGCGGTGGCGGGGCCGAGCAGCCAGTCCAGGTGGTCGGCGAGGAAGCGGACGAGGTCGTGGACGTCCCGCCGGGCGGGGCCGGCGGTGCCCAGCGCCTCGGCCACGGTGCCGGCCCACGATGCGAGCACACCCACGAGGTCGGCGCGGGCGTTGACGGCTTCTTCCCTGAGGGAGATCCCGACGGCACGCGATCCGCTGACCTTCTCGCGCGGACCGCTCCGGGTGCGTTGCAGCGCGTGCCCGCACTCCTCGTACAGCTCGATGAGTTCGAGCAGGTCGACCGTGGTGATCAGGTTCTGGCGGGTTCGCGTACGAACGGGTTTTCCGGCCATTCCACTCCCCATGTCCTCTCGTGTCCCTCCGGCTGTATGCCAAGGGCTCGTGGTCGTACCTCGCCCGCAACGGCCGCTGCGGGCGAACGGGAGGCAGCCTGTGGGGTGGCCGTAACACCGCTGTATCGCCGCCGTAGCAGGCACAGGTCCGGCGGTTCCCTCTCCTGGAAAAATAGCGAACGTTCTGTATTATTTTCCGGGTCCGTCGCGGCGGGGAACATGTGGGGGGTTACATGGCCGTGCACCACTCGAGCGAGCAACCGCCGTCGGCTGTCGCCGACTTCGCGCAGGACCTCTTCGCCCGGCTGCCGCGCGCCGACCAGCGCCGGTGGGCCAAGGCCTATCTGCACGGCCTGCTGACGGTGCCGGGCCGGAAGTCGCTGCAGCGCCTGGCGGCGGCGGTCTCCGAATCCCCCACTGCCTCCCAGTCGTTGCAGCAGTTCCTCAACGCCAGCCCCTGGGACTGGATGCCGGTACGGGAGGCACTGGCCGGCAAGGTCGCCGACGCGCTCCCGGTGCACGCCTGGACGGTCGGCCCGGCGGCCCTGCCCAAACGCGGCGCCCACTCCGTGGGCGTACACCGCCGCTTCCTGCCCGAGGCCGGACGCACCGTCAACTGCCAGGTGGGAGTAGGCCTGTTTCTTGCCACCGACGAAGTCAGCGTGCCCGTCGACTGGCGCATCCTGCTCAACGAGGACTGGTGCGGCGACCCCCGCCGGCTGCGCCGCGCCCGTGTACCGGAGACGCTCGTCAGCCGGCCCGCGTGGTCCGAGGTGCTCGCTCTCGTCGACGGACTCCCGGCGCGGCGGCCTGCTCCGCCCGCTCCGCTCATGATCGACGCGCGCGGCCTCGGCGGTGCGGCCGAACTGGCGGACGCCCTGGCCCGTAAAGGCACCGCCTTCCTCATCGAGATTCCGGCCGGCCAGGTCGTCGCCCCGCACTTCACGCCGACGCCCTTCCCCGGACACCTGCTCAGCGCCCAGGCCCTGGCCGGCCGCGGCCGGTCACCCTCGCACCGCGCCGTCCTGTCCTCCGCCCTCGTCCGTCTGCCCGCCGCAGGCTCCCGCACATCCGCCGGAAGTCACCTCTTCCGCCTGTGGACGGGGCACTCCTCCGCCGCGTCCCGCACCGCACGTCACTGGATCACCAACGACCTCGATGCGCGCGCCGAGCAGATCCGCCGTCTCCTGCCGTACGCCTCGCGGGCCCGCTCCTCGGTGAAGGCGCTGGAGGACGACTTCGGGCTGCACGACTTCGAGGGCCGGTCCTTCCCCGGCTGGCACCATCACATGACCATGGTGTCCGCCGCCTATGCCTACCGCTGCCTCGCGTCCGGGTTCCGGCGGACGGGCCGCGGCCCCCGCATTCCCCGGCACGATGTGGTCGTCCCCCTGCGAGAGGCCGGCGCCGCCGGACGACGGCATCCGGCCGTGCACCGGCCGAAGATAGCGGCCTGCTCCTAGGGCCACGGCGCGGCCCTGCTGCCACGGCGCGGCCGGCACAGGGCAACAGGCCCACCGGGCCGCAGCCCGCCTCACCATGCCAGAGCCGCACACGGATGGAGCGGATGACGCACAGGACAGTCTCTCCACGTACTTTCCGACGTGAGTCAGCAGCACTCGCACCACGTCCCTCAACCGCCCCGAGGAACCGAGGAACCGAGGAGCCCCACCAAGGTCCTCACCGAAGGAGGCCGTAGTGCGGCAGGAACGAGCCGAACAGACCCGCCGGGCGCTGATCGCCGCGGCCGGAGCCGAGTTCGACCGGCACGGCTATGCCGGCACCTCACTGGCCCGTATCAGCGCCACCGCCGGCGTCACCATGGGCGCGCTCACCTTCCACTTCCCCTCCAAGGCCGGCCTGGCCGACGCCGTACAGGCTGCCGGTGCGGCGACGACACGGGCCGCGCTGTGCCGTCTCGCCGCGCAGCCCGTACCGGCGCTGCAGTCAGTGATCGACCTGACCCATGCGCTCGCCCAACTGCTGGCCGAGACGGTCGGTGTCCGCGCGGCCTCCCGGCTGTCCCGGGAACGGCCGGGCACGTGCGTCACCTGGCGGTCCCTATGGCTTCCGGCGCTGCAGGATGCCCTGGCACGCGCCGATGCGGAGCACGGCCCGCACGCCGGCCTGAAGGATCTCGAGACGCTGGTGGTGTATCTGGTGTCCGGCGCCGAGGAGGTCATCAGAGCCGGTGGCCAGAGCGCGGGCGTACGCGACCAGCTCACCCGCATCTGGGCCGTGGCCCTCGCCGGCACGCCCGCGCCCGCGGCGCGCAGCGCCCTGACGCCCGCGGGCAGCGGCGCTTAGGACCGGTCCGATGGCCATGGCCGGCCGGGCACCGGCAAGGCACCGGCCGTGCATCCGGCCGCCCACCGGCAGGGCATCCGGGCTATACGGCGGTCCAGCCGCCGTCGACCGGCACGGCCGCCCCGGTGACGAAGGACGCCCGACGGCTGCACAACCAGGCGGCGGCCTGGGCCACTTCCCGCGGATCGGCCATCCGCTTCTGGATCGCCCGCGCGGTGAAGCTGGTCTCCAGCGCCGGTGTCTCCCGGAGGACCTCGTCCATCAGCTCGGTCCGGGTGCTGCCCACGATGAGCCCGTTGACGCGGATCCCGCGGTCCCCGTACTCGTCGGCCGCCGCCCGGGTGAGCCCCATGACCGCATGCTTGGCCGCGATGTAGGGCGCGGCCGCTCCGGTGGCCAACTGGCCTGCGACGCTCGAGGTGTTCACGATCGACCCGCCGGCACCCGAGGCGAGCATCGCCGGTATCTGATGACGCATGCAGTTCCACACGCCGTTCACGTTGACCCGCATGATCTGGTCGAAGACCGAGTCGTCCAGCTCGTGCAGCAGCGTTCCGGCCACCGCCCAGCCGGCATTGTTGAACGCACCGTCGAGCCGGCCGAAGGTCTCCACCGCCGTCGCCACCGCGCGCTCGGCGTGCCCCGGGTCGGTGACGTCACCGGCCGAGACGGCCGCGCGGCCGCCGGCGGCAACGATCTCCTTTTCCAGCGTACGGAGCCGGTCCTCGCGGCGCGCCATCAGGACGACGGACGCCCCTTCTTCGGCGAACAGCCGCGCCGCCGCCGCACCGATTCCACTGGAAGCCCCCGTGATCATCACGACGTGGCCGTCCAGCAGCAATGAGCTTGCCGTCATGTCCCCCACCTGTTCGTTCTCACATAACGGACTGAAGTGCCCGCCATGCGGACGCCATCATGCGAGCGACCCGCCCCGCAAGTCAATGGCCGAACGGACGCCCCGTCATACCTCATACACGCCAGCCGACCTGACGGGCCGACGGGCCGACGGGCCGACGGGCCGACGGGCCGACGGGCCAAGAGCCAAGAGCCAAGGACCAAGGACCAAGGACCAAGGGCCAAGGGCCAAGGGCCAAGGGCTAACGAGAGGTCACCCCCACACGCCCCCGCCCCACCTCCAGACTGATGCGGTCCACGGCGGCGGGGACGGCGATACCGGGCAGCAACATCCGCCACATCCGTACCACCCGCTCGGGCAGATCGCCGCGCCCACTCGTCAGCTGCGAGTGCAGCTGGCTTCCGGTGCACGCGCCGACCAGGAGCTCGGCCACCTCCGACGGATCCGCCGACGCCAGCAACTCCCCCTGCTCCCGCGCCGCCGCCAGGCAGTCCTCCATGATCTGCGCCCACTCGCGGAACGACGTGTCGTCCTGGAGCCCGAACGCCCCCTGTTCCACCGCGAGCCGCACTCCGGCCCGCAACAGGGGGTCGTCCTGGAGGCGCCAGGACCACACCAGGGTGAGGTCCACCAGACGCTGCATCCCCGTCGAGTCCAGATGCGACATGACCGTCTCCGGCTGGGCGTTCATCACCGCCAGCGCCAGGTCCTCCTTCGACTTGAAGTGGAAGTACATGGCTCCGGTGGTGGCGCCGGCCCGCTCCGCGATCTTGCTGATACTCGCTCCGGCGAAGCCGTACTCGTCCATCACCTCCGCGGCCGCATAGAGGATCGCCTCCCGCGTCCGCACCGCGCGATCCTGCTTCGGCTCTGCCATCCGCGTGCCTCCTGCACCACACACCGGCGCCTTCCGGCGCCGCCCCGACCAGGGCAACGGGCCCGACGGCAGCCGGTGTTGCCGCACACGAGACCATTCCCCTCTCGACAAACAAAAAGAACACTCTCTATTTTATTGCTTGCGGCCCCGCCGCGGGACCCACACGGTCCCCCTCGCCACCTTCCAGAGGAGAACAGAACCGTATGTCCACTCTGGCCTGCACAGCGGCACCCCAGTTGCCCACCCTGACCAGCACGGTGCCCCGGGAATACGTCCACCGGGCGTCCTTCACCGAAGTACTCCCCACCGGCTGGGACCGGACAGCACCCGACGCATTCACCGTCACCGCCCAATGGCCCCGCCGGCACTCCTTCTACACGGAACACAACGGGCTACACGATCCCATGCTCCTCTGGGAGACCATCCGCCAGTCCCTGCCACTGCTGTCCCACGCAGCCTACGCCCTGCCGTTCGGCCACAAACTGAGCTGGGAACGCTTCCGCTGCACCGTCCACCCGGAGGCCCTGGGCATCGGCCTGAGACCCGCCGACCTCGAACTGCACGTCACCGGCTCGGACATCAAACGCCTACGCGGTCAACTGGCCGCCATATCCCTGCACTTCATGGTCACCCGGGACGGCGCTCCGCTCGCCACCGCCGACACCCGCTTCGTCTGCCACTCCCCCGCCGTCTACGAGCGCCTGCGCGCCGGCCGCGCCGAGATCGCCCACGCCCTCGCCACCGCGCTGCCCACGCCGCCCCCCGAGTCCCCGCGCCTGGTGGGCCGCACGCTCCCCCATGACGTCGTGCTCTCGCCCACCTCGACACCCCGGCAGTGGCAGCTGCGCACCGACACCTCCCACCCCATACTCTTCGACCACCCCGTCGACCACGCCCCGGGCATCCTCCTCCTCGAAGCCGCCCGCCAGGCCGCCCTCGCCACCTCCCCCACCGGCCACACCCTCCCCGTCGGACTGGACGTCACCTTCTCCCGGTTCGTCGAGTACGACGCCCCCTGCTGGATCACCGCCACCCTCCTGGAACCGGACTCCCAGGGCCGCCCCCGCACCGAGGTCACCGCAACCCAGCACGACCGCATGGCATACGCCGCGACCGTGACCACAGAGGCCCCCAGCGTCGACTGACGCACCGCAGGGGCCAGATGCCGGTGCAGCGCCGCCGTCTCCCACGCTCGTCAGCAGGACCGGGATTCGCCAGGCCTGCCGTGCCGTGCCGTTCACCTTCCGTGGGTGGTTGCCGCCACAAGGACGACGAGCGCCACACCGGCACGCGCCACACCACCACGCACGATCACTCCGATGACAGGCCCTGGGCTTCCCGGGCTGCGGAGGTGAGTGACATGTCCGAGTAGCGGTCGCCCGCCACCTGGCCGGCGAGCGGCTCCAGCAGCGCCAGTTCTTCGGCGGTCAGCGTGATCCGGGTGGCCGCGGCGTTTTCGAGGAGGCGGCTGCGCTTACGGGTTCCGGGGATGGGCACGACGGTCAGGCCGTGCGCCTGGGCCCGGTGCTGCACCCAGGCGAGGGCGATCTGCGCCGTGGTGGCGCCATGGTCGGCTGCGATCTTGTGCAGGGGAGCCAGGAGAGCGGCGTTCGCCTTGGCGTTGTCGCCGGTGAAGCGCGGCAGCAACTGCCGGAAGTCGCTGCTGGAGAGGTCCTTGTTCGCGTCGGTGAAGGCACCGGTCAAAAAGCCCCGGCCGAGCGGCGAGTACGGCACGAAGGCGACTTTGAGCTCGGCGGCCGCGCCCACCGCGCTGCGCTCGACGTCCCGGCTGAAGACCGACCACTCCGTCTGCAGGGCAGCGATCGGGTGCACGGCATACGCTTCACGCAGTTCGGCACCGGTGACCTCGCTCAGGCCGAGGTGCCTGACCTTGCCCTCCCGCACCAGTTCGGCCATGGCGCCGACCGACTCGGCGAGCGGGACGGCGGGGTCGCGGCGGTGCATGTAGTAGAGGTCGATGACCTCGACGTTCAGGCGGCGCAGACTCGCCTCGACGGCCCTTTTGACGTAGGCGGGGTCGTTGCGGATGGCCCGGTAGCCCGGGTCGTCGGCGCGGTACTCGATGCCGAACTTGGTGGCCAGAGTGATCTCGTCGCGGTGCGCGGCGACAAACGGCGCGAGGAACTCCTCGTTGGCGCCAACGCCGTACATGTCGGCGGTGTCGAGGAGGGTGACGCCCGCCTCGACGGTGGCCTCCAGGGTGTCGCGGGCCGCCGCGTCGTCCGTGTGGCCGTAGGCGGCGCTGATGCCCATGGCGCCGAAGCCCTGGACGCCGACGAGGGGGCCGCCGGTGCCCAGCTCGACCTTGCTGATCTGCTCGATGGTGTTGTTCATGATGGCGCTCAGGCCCTTTCCGACGCCCGGCGGGCGCCCGCAAAAAAGTCGATCTTGGCGTCGAGTACGGTGAGGGTGTCCTGCAGCTCCGCCATCCGCGCGACGACCTCGCGCCGGGTCTGCTCCAGGATCTCCCGCCGTTCGTCGAAGGTGGCCTCGCCCCGGCGGACCAGCTCCGCGAAGCGGACCATGTCGGCGATCGGCATCCCGGTCAGCCGCAGCTTGCCCACGAAGGCGAGCCAGTCCAGGTCCCTGTTGTCGAAGACGCGCTGGCCGGTGTGCGACCGCGCCACGTCCGGCATCAGACCGATCTGCTCGTACCAGCGCAGGGTGGGCGCGCTGAGCCCGGTGTACGCCACGACCTCCCTGATCGTGTAGCGGTCCTGGCCGTCGGGTCGCGGATGGGTCGTCCCCGCGGACACACAGACGTCCACGGGCAGGGACTTCACGGGGGTGCTGTCGATCACCGTCATGCCGGCCACGCTAGAACGTTCAAGTGCACTTGAAGCAAGTGCACTCCGCCCGGAAGTAACCGTCCCGTGGCTGCCGCAGCACCCATACGGGCCCCATCCGGCCAGGTCGGAGCGTTTCACGGTCTCGCGTGAGCGTCCGCACCCCACCGGCGTGGACTCCACCTGCTGGGGCGGGTAAGGGAACATCTGCCGCGGGTGGCGGAGACGTGCCGCAGCCATCGGGCCTCGGAGGTGGCCACCTCGGGGCGAACTACGGCGCGTCCTTCAACGGGTCGACGCGTGATGCCGGCCGGTGCCGCCGGCAGCTTCTCAGCGACTGCGGGTGGCCCACACCTCGACGAAGTCGCCCCGGTCAACCCCGTCGATCGTGAACCCGGCGTCGGCGACGGTGGCGGCAAACGTCTCTGCGTCCCAGACGGTGTACCAGCGTCGGCCGTCGGGCTCGTCGGGCCAACCGGTGTCACCGGTGGCCTTGAGGCACACATACAGTGCGCCGCCGGGACGAAGAAGTTGGGCGAACTGGCCGAGGACGTCCACGGTCTCCGACTCAAGGAGATGCACGAGCGAGGCGGAGGCCCAGATCCCATCGGACGTCCCGGCGGGGTAACGACGCCCGATGTCACGGAGATCGCCCTCGGAGGTGGGGGCATGGGCGTTGGCCATCGCGACGAATGCCGGGTTCAGATCGATGCCGCGGGCGACGTGCCCGTGGGCGGTGAACCGGGCGAGGTCACGCCCGGGGCCGCAGCCGGCGTCGAGGATCAGCGCTGCCCGAACCCTGCGTGACGCGCAGCCTGCGATCAATCATCGACCCCCAAGTGTCACACCTGTTCTTAAAGCCCCCAAGCCCCCAAGCCTCCAAGCCCCCGGTTATGCAGACGCGGGGCGGGGGGCGGGGGCTTCACGACCGGCAGATCGGGCGCCTTCTTCTTCGGCTTCTTGGTGGGAGTCGGCTTGGCCGGGCTCTTGGCACCCGAGAGCCACTTGCGCGCCGGTCGACATGCCGGGCTTTGGTGGCTGGCACTGCGGGTAGTGCTGGCAGCCGCTGTTCATCGGGGTCTCCACCCGGTAAGTGCCGTGCCAGCGTGGCCCCTTACACAATGTGTTGCACTGCCTGGGTCATCGGCCCGTATTCCGGCGCCGGTCAGCCCTTCCAGCGGCATACGCAGTGATACTCGCCCCAGACGCGATGTGATGTGATGCGATGCGGAACTGGCAGCCCTGCGCACCGGCCCGTGACCCATCCCTTCGCGCTGCTCGATTCCGGCCCGGGAAACGGAACTTTGCTGACGTGCTGACGTGCTGACGTGCTGGCGCGTGGCAAGCAGCGTTGACGTCCGAGGTGTACTCGGGTCTCCTGCTGCAATGTCTGACCTTCGTATCCAGCAGCCGGACGGCGATTCGGCGCTCAAAGACTGGCAGTACGTGCACAACGTGATCATCCCGACCCAGCGCCTGTCCCTGGACGAGGTACGGGAACGCACCCAGCGCCACCACCTGGAGGTCGCCTATCTCGGTGATGAGCTCATGGGCTGCAGCACGGTTCGCCCGCCAACGGACGAGACGCTGACGGCCACAGTCATCGCCCGCGTGCTCGCCGCTCACCGCGGACAGGGATTCGGCGAGGAACTCTATGCGCGGGGGCTCAACCGGGCGCGGGAGCTGGGTGCCCAGGTGATCGAGACCGTCGTCCTGTCCTCCAACGAGGACGGACTGCGGTTCGCACAGAGGCACGGGTTCGTCGAGACCGAGCGATACCTGCTGCCGGGAGACACCATCCCCTGGATCGACTTGCGGCTCGCATGACCGATGCAGGCCTGCAGCTCATTGCTCCGGACATGGCGAAAGTCGAGCAACTCGTGCCGGACGGATTGCGGAAGCTGTTCGCTGTCCGACTTCAGGAGTTCGCTGGGTGCGCCGGTGAAGACGATCTCGCCACCGTGCTTTCCGCCGACGGGGCGCCCGAGATCCATACGTCCAGGCCCTCCACGGTGTGGAAGCGCCCGGATTCGTGCGCGATGTTGCCGGTGGCGCCGGCGACAAGAGTGGGCATGGAAATCTCCTTCCCTCCTGAACCCGACGCTATGAACATGCGCGGTCAACGTTGTCCGCGTTCGGCGGCAAACTTTTCGGCACTGGTCGGGTACGGAACTGCCGTACCGCCTCGGCGTGAGCCCGCGCACCGTGCGCCGTGATGCCGAGAAGCTGCGGATGCTCGGGGGCCGCATCAACGCGATCGGTGGTGTCGGAGGCGGCTGCCAACTGGACGCCGGTGACCTTGAGTTCTCGCGATACCACGTCACTTCCCTCCGCTGCCGGGCATCCCGGTGCTCCGGGCTGTGCGGGGGGCCGCGAACCTGGCTACAGGTCCGCTGCACGCGGCCGGCCGCCGCGGCCCGGTGGGCGGACCCTCGGCCTGAGCTCCAGCGCTACTGCCGGACGCGGTGGAGGAGATCCTGCGCTACGCGCATCCCCACCAGGTGGCCATCCGACGATTCCCCACCGAGGAAGTCGTCATCGGCGGCACCAGGATCCCTGTCGGCGACACCGTAATGCTGTGCATCGCCGCCGCCCACCGCGACCCGCAGCGCTACCCCGAGCCGGATCGCTTCGACATCCGCCGCACGGACAAGGCCCACCTGGCCCTGGGACACGGAGTCCACTATTGCCTCGGAGCACCTCTCACCCGGCTGGAGATCCACACCGCACTGGGCACCCTGCTGCGACGCTTCCCGCAGCTCGCCCTTGCCGTACCGGCGGACCAGCTCCGCTGGCGGCCGAGCTTCCGCAGTCACGCGCTCAAGGAACTGCCGGTCACAGCTGGCTAGTGTCCTGAGCCGGGAGGCGTCCTGGGCGGGGGCACGCACACAGTCGCGAGTACGGGGAACGTACGGGCGTCATCGCGGGCTCACCTTCCAAGCGCGGCGGCCCAGGGCGCCCCCTCGAGCTCTGCGGCGCTGTGAGTAGCCCGAGACCGGGGGCAGTTGAGGGTGAGGAGCCTGCCCTCGCGGCGGCAGAACAGTCGCCCCGGATCCACCGGCGCCGACTGCGTCGAGTCAGCCGCCCAGCGAGGTGAGGGCCTGCTACGGAACTGCCGGTTCGGCCTGCCTTATTTCCCGGTACTCCCTCACCAGGGGGGACACCCAGAGCGCGAGAGGGCACAGCACGAGGAGGCAGCTGAACATCAGAATCGAGGACCGCAGCCCCAGCCAGGTCCCCAGTCCCCCGCCCAGAGCACCGGCGAAGGGGCGCAGGCCCCACTGGATCCACTTGGCTTTGCGTTGAGCCTGCCGAGCATGTCAGGTGCGCAGGACGCTATCCGGTAGGTGCGTTGGGCGATGTCGTAGAGGATCGCCGAGGCGAGCGTCAGCGTGAAGCCCATGGTGACCAGGATCTGGCCGGCCTGGCCCTTGGAGACGAGTCCCGCGACCACTTGGCCGGGAGCGACCAGGAACTGCCCGAAGAGGAGAACCCGGACCAGGCCAAAGCGACTGATCAACGGTTTCGCCAGGAGACTGCCGACTACACCACCCACCGCACTGATTCCCATGACGAGTCCGACCGTCTTGACCGTCCAGTCGAGTTCCCGGACCGCGTAGACAAGCCAGAGAGAATTGATCGCGGTCAGGAGGAAGTTCCCCACGCCGTTGGCGAAGGTGATGCACGACATGGTGCGGTTCGAAACGATGAGCCTTATTCCGTCGAGCATCTCCAGGAAAAAGCTGCTCTGCGCGGCTGTCTGGATTTCACGTCGCGGCTCTGGATGCCGGATGAACAGCAGACTCAGCGCGCTGGCGAGGTACGAAACTCCATCGACGGCAACGGCCCGGGCTGCACCGCTGATCCCTACCAGGAAACCAGCCAGGCTCGGCCCCAGGACACCTGCGGTCGCGGATGCGCTGCTCACTTTGCCATTGGCGTCGACAAGTTGTTCAGCGGGTACCAACATCGCTGGGAAACTCAGGTAGGCACTGCTGAAGAAGACAGCCAAGGTACCCGAGAGAAACGCCACCAAGTACAGGTGTCCGAGGGTGAGAAGACCCAGAGCGGCTGCTACGGGAACCGAGCACAGCGTCAGAAACCTGCCGAGATCACTCCACAGCATCACCTGTCGTTTCCGGGAGCGATCGACCATCACACCGGCCGGCAAGGAGACAAAGAGCCAGGGCAGAGTGCTGAATGTCGTCAGCAGTCCGACCTCGAACGTGGAGGCGTTGAGCTTCTGCAGAGCTATCAACGGCAAGGCCCACAGAGACCTGTGAGCCGATGAGGCTGACGGATTGTCCGCCCCAGAACAACGCAAAATCTCGGTTGCGCCATAGCGACGGGGCTTTCGTATCGGCGGGCATCAGTTCCTGTTACTCTGCGAGCGAATTTTTAACATAGGACTCTGACGAAGCCCCTCTCGTGTAGTCCCGAACTTTTCGGTTGCGGTCAGCGCCCGTAGCGACGTTGCCGCCGCGTGTATGCCCTCGGAGCCCGAAGGAAGTCGATCCTGCGGAAGTCCGGCCAGTGGCACTCACAGAAGTAGACTTCAGCGTATGCCGATTGCCAGAGCATGAAACCGGACAGCCGCTGTTCGCCGCTCGTGCGGATGATCAGGTCGGCGTTCGGCTGGGTCGCCGTATACGTGTGGCGGGAGATCAGGTCTGCATCGATGGCCTCCGCCAGTTCCTCCAGAGGCGCACCGGAGTCCAGATGTTCCTCCATCACGGAGCGGACGGCATCGGCAATCTCGCGCTGGCCTCCGGCCGGGTCCGGCTCGTCCTCCGCGGCGATCACCAGCAGCGCCCGCAACTGCGTGACGATGTCGTGCAGCGCGACCGCCTGAAGCTCCCCGCGCCGCCCGAGCACGGCGTCGTACGTACCGAGCGCCGCCTCGGCGGCCTCACCGGCCCGGGTGAGCTGGTAGATGAACCGCCTGCGGTAGAAGTCCTCGACCGCTGTGACCCGCACGTGGTCCGGATCGGCCCGCAGGTTCCCCCACTCCACGAGCTTGTCCAGCGCCTGCGTCACCGCCTCGACGTCGACGGGCCGGCTTTGCGCGTCCAGGGCCGCGTGCACGTCCTCCGGCCGCAGATGCACCGCGAACCGCTGCTTGGCCGCGAGGAACGTCCGCATCACCTGGCGGTAGAGGGGGGCGTGGGGGGCGGTGAGGTGGGCGAACGGGGTGTAGTTGCTGGAGGTCATCTCGGCACATTCTTCCACCGCGTTCACGAGCTCACGTGGGAGTTGCGAACACGCACTCCGCCCAGACCGTCTTGCCTGGACCTCCGGGCCGGAGGTGCCAGCCTCAGCGGGTGGCGAACGCCCCGACGCGATGCGGCCCTCGGCTGCCGGTGTCCTCGGCGCCGAGGAATCCCCTCGTGCAGACCGGTGGCGTAAGACGCGGCGGGTACGGGCGGCCCTGGACCGCGAGGAGTTCGCCGGCGGATCGGATACTCGGCGCCACGGTCGCGCCGCACGAGCAGGGGCGGCAAGTCCCGTCGCCCAGGACCATCGAGCGGGCGGACGAGGTCGTGGACGTGGGCGGGCTGCTGACGGTGTGGAAGAAGAAGGTGGAGCAGCTCAGTATCCGGTGTTCTTCCAGGGGATGGCAGCCATCGAGTTGCTCTCGTACGACACACTGGTAGTCAAGGCCCCGCTCCAGACCGAGGAGTACATGAGGGCGGAACTGGCGATGCGGCGGCCGCCTCTGGACCAGGAGACGACCGAGCAGCAGGTGGCAGCACGAGTTGCTCGTCAGAACATCTTCGACCGGCAGCCCTCACCACTTCTGAGCTTCGTGATGGACGAGTCGGTGTTGCGGCGTCGGCTTGATGGAAAGGGCGTACTTCGAGGGTAGTTGAAGAATCTGCTGCTCGTTGGCCAGAAGCGGAACGTCGAAATCCAGGTCTTGCCGCTCGACTGTGAGGAAAGCGCGGGTGTGGACGGGCCGTTCACCGTCGTCACGCCTGACGACGGCAAGAAGTTCGCGTACTCCGAGGCGCAGGGATCCAGCCACTCTTCAGACCGACCCGCAGCAGGCAGCACTCGCCGCCGCCCGTTATGGGATCACCCGATCACAGGCTCTCACTCCATGAGAGTTCCTGGAGTTCATCGAGAGGTTGCTGGGAGGGCTCGTCAGGAAGGCCTGACGGTCGTATGTGGAGCGACAGCCCCGTTGCCGGACCAGGACAGCAGGGCTCTCGCATGACGCTAGACGGGCAGATATGGGCTCGGCTTGCCGTACCAGCTGATGCGCAGGGTGTCGCGGGCGCGGGTGGCGGCGACGAACAGCAGTGACCGGGCCTTCAGTTGCTCGCGAGCAAGGCGCCTGGGGTCCGTGTCGCGGTAGCGCTGGACGACGGACGCGCGAGGGATGACGCCGTCGCGGGCACCGACGATGGCGAGCCTCTGGTATTCGAGGCCCTTGAAACGGTGCATGGTGCCGACGTGGATGTCGCCGTCTCCCTTGACACCCTCCTTGGTGAGTTCGGCGACGGTCAGCTCGGCCTCGGTCGCCAGGTAGTACATGACCTGGTTGACGGCTTCGCGGTCGGCGACACACACCGCGATGTTGCCTCGGGGGTCACGGACCTTGCCACCGGCTCCGCCGGTGGCAAGGTCCCGGCGCCAGGACCGGAGGGTGGCGGCGAGCTGGGCGAGTTCGTCGTCCCAGCTTTCGCAGCGGACGAGTTCGGGGGCCGGGCCCCGCAGAACCGATCGGTAGCCGTCAAGGTTGTCGGTACCGTCGTCCAGGTCGTCGAAGGTGATCTGGACGCTCTTGGGATTCACCACTTCCATGGCCCGGTTCAGGATCTCGCGGGTGGTGCGGTAGCTGAGGGTGAGGCGGGCCGCGCGACCTCGGATGTTGACGCCGACTGTCCCCAAGGTGACCTGCTGGTCGTAGATGCGCTGGTGGGTGTCGCCGGCGATGAACATGTCGTCCTCGCCCTGCGCGACCATGGCGCGGAGCATCTTCCAGTGGGCGGGGCGGAGATCCTGCGCCTCGTCGACGACGACGTGCTTGTAGCGGTGGCCCAGGTAGTACATGCCGGAGCTGTCGTCGCGGTGGATGAGGTCCTTGCCGCCGATCTCGTCCTTGTACTCCTGACGTTGCTCGATCTTGGCGGCACGCTGCATCTCGAAGCGGGCGGCGCGCTCGGCGGCCTGGCCCCAGGTCTCGCGGCCCTCCTTGTCCAGACGGGTGGTGAACTGCTCCAGGATCTTCCAGATCTGCGCCCGGTCGGGTCGGCTGACGGACCGCCCCCGTCCGGCTCGCCGCGCGTCGAAGTACGCCTTGCGGGTGCCGAGGGACTGGCCGAGGATCACCTGCTCCCATTCCTCGTAGAGGAATTCGGCGTCCCAGCGTTTCTCGTCGAGTTCCAGAAGGACCTGGCGGAGCGTATTCAGCGCGACGTTGTCGTAGATGCGCTGCTTTCCGGCGCCGGCGAGGGTGTTCTCGTTGAGGACGCGGGCGGCGAGCTGGTCGATGTGCGTGATGTCGACGCGGGCCAGCAGTTCGGGTTCGAGAAGGGACGCCAGGCGGGCGCGCAGGTCGGTGGTGAGGTTCTTGGTGAAGGTGGTGAGCAGGATGGGTTTGCTATGTCCGGGGGGCAGCTGTTCGGCAAGGTGCTTGACGCGGTGGAGGGCGACGATGGTCTTGCCGGTGCCGGGGCCGCCGGACACCCTGAACGAGCCGCTGTAGCGGCGGTCGACGAGCTTGGCCTGGGCGGGGTGGAGGAAGACCTTCCAGGCGCGGAAGTCGCCCTCTTCGATGATGTCCTTGAGGGCATCGTCGATGGTGGTGACCGTGGTGCGGGCGAGCGCCGCGTCCAGGTCGTGCCGCACGGATTCATCGAGTTCGACGTCGACGGGAGCGGTGATCTCCTTGCGCACGTCCTCGATGGACAGGCCGGCGGCGAGGCCGTACAGGATGTCCTTGGTGAGGAGGGGGGCGCCGGAGACGAGAGCGTCGAGTTCGGTGCTCTCGGTGACGGCGAGGGCGAGGGCGATGAGCTGTTCGGCGACGCCGAGGTCGCGGAGGTCTTCGGCGGTGAGGCCGGCGAGGAGCGGCTCGGCCTCGGGAACGTGGGCCGCATCGTCCGGGGGTTCGATGGTGGCCGGTACGGCGCCGGACGTTTCCCGCTCGTCTGCGGCTTCGGGCTGCTCGGCCGGGGTGAGCGTCATCCCTGCTCGCTGGAGGACGCTCTGGCCCACCACGGAGAGGTCGACGAACTCGATCTCTCCGGTGATGCGGTTGATCGCGACGGAGAGTTCTTCGTAGACGTGCTTGCGGTGTCGGACGGCGACGACCAGCCACTTCTCGCGACCGGCACCGTCGATGCCGATCTTGGCGAGCAGTGCCCGGTAGGACTGGTCAATCTTGGCACGGTAGACGCGGCCGTCGCCCTTGAGCGGGATGAGATCGAGGCCGGGGTGGTCGGGGTTCTGCCGGAAGCGGTGGGAGAAGTCGTAGAACTTTCCCTTGACTGATCGGTCGAGCTTGTACAGCTCCTGTTCGGCCTTCTCGTACAGGCTGAGCCGTGCGGTCATCGGTGGGTGGTGCCTTCCGTGTCCGGGAGCAGGGTGAGCAGGGTGTCGAGGTGGTCGAGCCAGTCGGCTGCCGTGCGCAACGTCCAACTGTCACTGGCGTAGGCGGCGTCCCGCTTCTGCCGTTCCTCGCTGTCGTGGGCGTCGGAGTCGACGAACACCGCCACCTTGGTGGCACCGGGCCAGGCGAAGTCGGCCTGCCAGCCGCGGTCGCCCAGCTCATAGCCGAAGACCGGGGCTTTCTTGCCCCGCGCGGCGAGTGCCTTGGCCAGCCGGGTGAGGTCGGAATCGGGCTCGTCCTCTTCGAGGAGTTCGAGGATGTCCTCATCCCAGGCCGCGTCCCGGAGCAGTCCTTCGACCGCCTGCTCCAGCGAGGAGGAGGTCGAGGCCCGGTCCGGCCCCACTGCCGGCCCGGTGCTGTCCGCCGCGGCCGTCGCACCCTCCGCCGATGGGTTCGTCGTGGCCGTCTCCGGCTGCAGCCGGGCGATGAGCGTCTCCAGTTCCCCGGGGCCGCCTCCGACCCGCAGTGCCTCCACGGCGAAGTCAGCGGCCAGGCTGCCGGCGAGTTGCACTCCGTCGCCGCCAGTGAAAGCGAGGAACTGGAGGAGGTTGGACCAGTAGAGCCAGGAGCGCCACCGGAGTTTGTGTGCGGCGGTCCCGAGCTGGTCGCCGTCCTGGTCGTCGAGTACGGCGAGGGCGCCCCAGCCAACCTTGGCGCCGCCGTCCGTTCCGCCGGACGGGTCGACGGTGTACAGGAGCGGCAGGCCGTGTTCGTCGGTGGCGGACAGGACGAGGATCTCGCCATTCCCAGTGAGGGGTTCGACGTCGGCCGCCGGGTTCCCGCCCTTCGCGAGGGAGCCCAGGCCACTGCGCAGCGTTGCGCGGGCCTGCGCGGGGTCGACGTTCTGGGCCAGAGGCTCGGGCGCGCTGAGCAGTCCGCCGACCAGCGCTTCGGCCCGCCGCCCCCAGCGGGTGCGGGAGGGGTCGCGGAGGTAGCCGAGGAACGTGTCGATGGGGTTGGCGAAGACGGCGTCGACGAGGTCGGCGCGGTCGCCGCCGAGTTCCTCGTACCAGTCCTTGGCGGTGTCCTGGCCGGTGCGCCAGTAGGGCGGCCACACCGGGCGGGCGGTCGCCCGTTCGCCCTTCTCGAAGAGTTCGAGGTCGTCCCAGGTGATCTGGAAGACGAGGGCACCACCGGCCCGCAGCTCGTCCCGCTTCGTGGAGTCGGCCGCGATGCGGTTGTGTGCGCGGGTGGCGTGGTAGCGGTGGCCGTCGAGGAAGACGTGCACCTTCTGGGGTGTGCCGTCGGTCCGCTCAAAGGTGAAGTCGGTCCGGGTGAACTCCTCGTCGCGCTGGGAGGTCAGGCGCCATGCCGCGGCCCCTGCGAACCGCAGGAGGCCGCTGTGCGCGCCGCTCTCCTCCAGAGCGGCGTCGTCCTGGCCGGTGCTCCAGGTACGCAGGGCGGCGAGGAAGCGGGCCTCCAGGTCGGACTCGACCTGCCGGTCCAGACCGATCGCCGCGGTCGTCGGAATCTCCTTGGTGGCCCAGTGGCTGACCGGGTTTCCCTCGTCGTCGGGGAGCGGACGGCCGTCCTCGTCGACGGGACCGAGCAGACTGTTGATGATCTCCAGCGCCTCGTTGCGCGAGACCGCGTCCTGGTGCCGCTCCTCCGCGTGACGGTGCAGGCAGCGGTGGCAGGCGCGCCGGCCCTCCTCCTTGCAGGGGCAGGCAATCAGCATCTCTCGTGCCTCAGCGAGAGTGTCGCGGAAGGCGTCGGGCTTCTTGAGCCGGTCCAGGTAGCCGGTGCCGCCGGGGAGCCGGTCGTACAGGACCAGGAAGTGCCGCCTCTCGCCGGTGGCGGCGTCGGGCATCGTGGCGAGGGTGGTGTCCAGGTGGACGGGGTCGCCGCCGAAGTGACGGTCGACGCCCAGCCGTAGCGCGGCCCGGAAGGAGTGGACCTTCTCGTCGACGAGTACGGTCGCGGCCGGCAACAGGATGCGCAAGGCCTCGGTGGTGAGCTGGTGGGCGAGGAGCACCGGTTCCTGCTTCGGCGCGTCCGGCCCCCTCTTGCCCCGGCGCAGCGGGCACCAGGGCTGGTGGTGCTTGACGGTGGGATTGCGTACGGCGGAGGTGTCGAGGGCGTCGGTGTCGTGGTCGAAGACCGGCTTGCCGTCGGCGCTCGCCGCTCCGCAGGCGGTGCACACATGGAAAGGCGCCATCCGGACGTCCTGTCCGGCCAATTGCTCCTCGGCGCGGGCGTCGAACCGCAGCGGGCCCACGTTGATCCTCCGGATGACCGCCTTGCGGGAGTAGTCGACGCCGAAGGTCTCGCGGGTGTGCCGCCAGGACGCCTTGGCCTCGATGTGCTTCACCGGGAAGTCGACCGCGTCGATGACGCTGTAGAAGCGCTGTTCGCGGTCGTCCTTGTCGTCCCCGATGCGGGCGTCGTCACGCTTGTCGCGGGAGGTGACGACGGTCGGTTCGATCACGTGGTGGAGGCAGGAGCCGTCGTCGGCGATACCGGTGCTGTGGCAGCGCGGGCACGGGCTGCGGTCCTCGGCAGCGTTCTCGGCGCGGACGAAGCCGCAGTCACGGCAGAAACGCCAGGGCGTCCAGTCGGGCCGGGTGGAGCTGCCGATCTCGATGCCGGTGATCTGGTGCTTGTAGCCGTTGACGTAGAACGTGTTGCCTGGCGCGAGTTCGGACAGTGCGTAGCGCTGGGGGCGCTCGTACGGGCGCATCTTGGAGTCGAAGCGTTCCCGCCCATTCTTCGGGTCGGAGCCGTCGGGCCAGTACAGGGTGGCGTTGAGGGTGGTGACGGCGTCGAGGAGGGCGTAGTTCGGCAACAGGCCGAGGTCACAGAGGGCCTGCTGGGCGGTCACGTTGCCGCGTTTCATCAGGCGTCGGCCGACGGCCCGGTGCTCCGCTTCGAGTTCGGCCTTGCGGACGCGCTGTTCGTCGTCGTCCTCGTGCAGTTCGCGAACAGCCTCGTCGATGAAGGTGAGCCTGCGCCGCAGTTCCTCCTCCCCGCGCTTCCACTGCCGTACGGCCTCCTCGACGGTGCCGCGCAGCTCGCGTCCGGCGTAGGCGCGCAGCTCGTCGGCTGCCTGAGGGCTGACGCCGGTGGGGAAGAGGTCGAGGAAACCCTCCACGTGCTCGGCGGCACCGGCGAGCGCGGCCTCCACGAGGTCTTCGAGGTATCCGGTGGGGCCGAAGAGGGCGGGCGCTTCACGGGGGATCGCGGCGAGCGTCCGCCCGTCGGCGCGCTTCAGCCGGCCCTGCGCGGCGAGGTCGAGGAGGTGGGCGAGGTACTGCCGGCGCAGGATCTCGATGGCCGACAGGTAGCTGCCCGGCGGCACGATCTGCCCGGCGATCATCTCGCGGGGCTGGTCGAGGTAGTACAGGTCCCGGCGACTGCGGTCGGGGATGGTGAGGAGGAAGGCGTTGCCGGTGCGCCGCCCCGCGCGGCCGACCTGCTGGACGTAGTTGGCGGCACGGCGGGGCAGGGCGGCGAGCACGACGGCCGACAGGTCGCCGATGTCGATGCCCATCTCCAGGGTGGGCGTGCAAGACAGCACGTTGGGGTCCTTGAACCCGCTGCCATCCCGGAACGCCGCCTCGACCCGCTCGCGTTCCGGGCGGGTGAGCATGCCAGTGTGCTCGGCGGTGATCACTTGGTAGGTGCCGGCCTTGCGGTAGAGCCTGCGGTAGTAGTCCTCACGGTAGTCGCGGTCGCGCTGGTGCCGGCCGAGCCCTTCCGGCCGGGTTCCGGCGACGAGACGGCCGGTGCGGCAGCGGTAGGCGGGACACTTCTGGCCGTCCCACTGGCCGAGCAGGGACGGGTGGACGGTCTGTTCCCAGAAACAGGACGGGCAGCGGACGAACGCCTCGTTGACCTCGACGTCCTTCAGCAGCTGGACGTCGATGGCGCCCGGCTTGAGCCCGTAGATCCGCAGACCGCTGTCCTCGGGCGTGCGTACGGCGAGCAGTCCAGCGGCGACGAGTTCGGGCAGCAGCCGGGACCAGAACTCGGCGGCCTGCTCGCGGGGCAGGCCAAGACTGCGCTGGGCCCACCGCTCGTACCAGGAGAGGCGTCCGGTGGCGAAGTCGAACTCGCTCCTCGGCTTCGGCGCGTTCAGCAGGAAGACGGGCGCGGCGATGCCCTTGGGGAAGGCCCTCATACCGACGGGCCGCTTGCCCCAGATGAAGTAGCGGCTGGTGCCGGCCTCCTTGAGGTAGCCCTCCAGCCAGCGATGGCCGATGGCTCCACGGGTCCGTAGCCGTTCCAGGAAGATGCGCAGGAAACCGAGGTACTGGGCGTCGTCCAGTGCGTCGGGGACGGGCAGTTGGCCGCCCTTACTGTACGGGGCGGTGTGCGCGGCGCGGACCACGTCGACGGCGGCCGCGGGGTCGGCGATGCGGACCTGTGCGGCGGCGGTCCGGGTGAGTTCGAGGGTGCGGCCGTTGCGGGAGCGGAACCCGAACTCCATCAGCGCCTCGAAGGCGAACCGCTCTCCGATCAGCTGCCAGGTCTTGTGGTCCCCGCCCCGGCCCTGACCGGAGAGCAGCTTCTTGACGCCCTTGATGTCGTGCAGGTCGGTGGGGACGACGGCGGCGAGCGTCGTGCGGTCGGTGGTCGCGGCGACCACGTCGGCGATCAGGTCGTGCAGCGCGGTCGGGGCGTCTTCGGAGAGGTGGCTCTTGAACAGGGCGCGCAGGGAGAAGGTGTACGAGCGGCTCGCCACGAAGCCGGCGCGGTGCGCGGCGTCCTGCACCGAGTCGTTGAACATCAGGGTCTTGGTCTCGCCCTGCTTCTCGTCCAGTTCCCCGCCGGTGAACAGCTGGGTGACGGAGGCGGCGGCGAGCGCGGCGGCGCCGGTACCGAGGAAGCGGATCGTGTTGCGCGAGCCGCAGGCCGGACACCAGTCCTCCTCGGCGGCGGTGGTCGCAGTCTCCCCCAGGTACACAAGGACGAACGCCGAGTCGGCGCTGGCCAGGCGGGGACCACCCGTCTCCGGGTCGTAGTCGGCGACCGGGTCGGGCAGCCGCAGCCTGCGCTTCGGGCCGTCCAGGACGCGGAGCTGGCCGGCCCCCGCCACACTGAGCGCGTTGGCGTCGGCGCGTTGGGCGGCGCGGCCCGCACCCTCCATGGGCGCGGCTCCGGAACCTTCCCGGGCCTCGCCGACGGTGGCAGCGATGAGATTACGCACCCGCATCTTGTCCTGGCTGACCGAGGCCCGCCGGATCTTGTGCGTGTCGACCTCGACGGCCAGGTCGTCGGACTCCGGGGTGAAGACCGCCCACCCGGAACGCCCGCAGTCACGGCAGTACACGGCGGGCAGGAACAGGTTCGCCGCCTGCCCCTCGGTCGCCGTGGTGACGGGCGCGGTGCGCGCCGCCGCCTCCTCGGACGTCTCGGGCGCATTGGCCGTGTCCCACTGGAACTCGGCCTTGGGCCACGGCAACACTCCCCGCACGAGACGGGACACCGACCGGGCCCACTGGTGGACCTCTATCTGTACGAAGGGGCGCGGCTCCTTGGGCGTGGACGCCGGGTCACGGGCCACCGAGAGCAGCGCGACGAAGCGGGCGAGCGCCTTCGCCGCCACCTCGGGCCGCAGGGTGACGGTGCGGCCCCACGCCTGGGCGCCGCGGCGCCACATCAGGTCGAGGACCTCGGGCATGGACCGCACCTGCCCGTCCAGGGCGTGCAGCACGGCGGCGGTCAGCGGATGCCGCTTCAGCACCCGGCCGAGCGTGAACGGATCCGTGTCCCGACTGCCGGTGACGGCCTCGGCGAGAGCGGTGAACTCCTCCTCGCCGAGGGTGGGGTCGGGCAGGGCGGCCAGTTCGTCTGGGGTCGGCACGGGCAGGATCGGGTCGAAGTCGCCGCTGGGCACGAACTCGTCCACGGTCAGCCGCTGTTCACCGACGATGGCGTCGGCGGTGAACTCGGTGCCGAACACCTGGGTCGCCACGTCGATCAACTGCCGCGCTCCGTCGGCATCTGTCCCGGAGGCGAGGGTCGCCGAGGTGGCGACCGGACAGATACGACCGAGCGGGCGCCCCTTCTCCGAGGCTCCGACGGCGGAGGAGAGCCGGCGCAGGAGCATGGCCACGTCCGTGCCCTGCGCACCGTCATAGGTGTGGAACTCGTCGACGACGACGTACCGGATGTCGGAGCCGGCCCACATCGCGGCGTCGTCGGCGCGCTGGAGCAGCAGGTCCAGCATCTTGTAGTTGGTGATGAGGATGTCCGGCGGTGTGACCTGCATGTCGTACCGGTCGGTGAAGACCCGCCCGTACCGGGTGGCCGCGCGCTCACCGATGTAAAGCCCGGCCCGGACCTTGCTGAGTTCCGGGTGGTCGGTGAGAAGCCCGTTGATGCGCTGCGCCTGGTCGGTGGCGAGGGCGTTCATCGGGTACAGGAACACGGCTTTGACGCCGGCGTACCCGGCCGCCCGCTCGCGGGCGCAGTGGTCGAGTACCGGGTACAGGAACGACTCGGTCTTACCGGAACCGGTACCGGTGGTGACGAGCGTCGGCCGGGGTGTCCGGCCGCCTGCGGAGGAGAGCCGCTCGAAGGCAACGGCCTGGTGGGCGTACGGCGTCCAGCCGTCCGTGCGTCGCCAGTCGAGGTACTGCTCCCACGACGGGTCTGACTGGACGAAGGGCGTGCGCAGCCGGAGGAACGGCCCCCTGAACATGCCAGAGTTGTCGTCCCCGAGGAACCTGTGCAGCGCCTTCCGCGCGCCCTCGTCGGTCAGCGCGTAGGTGGTGGAGAGGTACTGAAGCAGGCTCTCCTTCAACCCCTCCGCTTCGAGCGTCGGCCTCACGGCTTCGGCACCTCCTCCTTGACCGGGTCCCACTTGCCTGCGGCGACGGCGTCATCCAGCCGCTTCTGGAAGTAGGCGTGGGCTTCGCGCATTTCGGTCTCGCGGTCGGCTTTGTAGAAGGGGGCGGTGTAGCCGTCGGGGGCGGGGGGTTGGGGGGCGGGGTTGTTTGCGGGGTCTTCCTGGTGGGCTTTGAAGGCGGGGTCAGCCATGTAGGCCTCGAACTGCTTCCAGGTGTCCTTTGTCTGGCGCTGGCCGATGGTGCGGGCGTAGCTGGCCAATTTCCATCCTCCGGCGTCGAACCAACTGGCTGCTTCGTACTTCTGGAGCACCGGGAAACGGCCTCGGTACGCGGCGATCAGGGCATCAGCGTCCATGCCGAGCCAGACGGCCACGAGGGCGTCGATCTCAACGAGGGCGGACCTACGAGCTCGTTCGGAGCGGAGGGGCGTCGAGCGCTGCCATGTCGGAGTCACCGCCTCCAATGGGTCGAGCCCAGGCCACTCCACCGCCCAGGGGTCATACGCGGACCAGGTCCGGTCGTACAACTCCGCCCAGAGAGGCGCGTAGGCCGTGGTCAGGCAGTTGAGACGCAGGGTGCGAAGCAACAAGGCTGACGACAGCGGATGCTCAAGACTGGGTGCGGGCATGGATTTCGCCCCCGTAACCTGCAGGTCGTCTCTGCCAGTGGCACGCACAAAGTAATCCAATGGCAGTGAGGCCCAGAATCCAGCCACCAGCGCCGTGTGGCGGGGCTCTGGCAATACAAGGCTGTGCACTGCGTGGACGTGCGCTACACCTGGAGGAACAAGGGCCGGGTACAATGCCCTCTCGCTATTCGCGGAGATCCTTCGCCGCCACGCAAGACGGGGGAATGTTGTGACACGTCGGCGTGCGCGGCCGACCAGCACCGCGTCCACCTTAGCCGCGTTTGCCTCTTCCACCGCCACCAAATCCGCTTTGGCCACCTGCTCCTTGGCCCGCGCGACGGCTCGCTTGTCCGCCCGAAGCCGGGCCAGAGCACGGTAATCGATCCAGCGGTCCTGAGCTGCAAGATATTCCGCTGTCCGACCCTCAGCACGAACGTACGCAGTGTCCGGGACGAAGTCATCCGGGAGCGCGGTCAAGTCCGCTCCGTACGCGTCATTGCTATTGGCGTCGTGCCGTTTGAAAACCGGCGTAGCGACGCTCAACTGAGGACCCTTGAGAATGACGTGCCGCCACCGCTCGGGCTGATACTCACGCCCAGTTTCAGCATCCGGGCGATTGTAGTCGATCAGGTTATCCTTCTTGGCATTGGTCTCGTTGTAGCCGCCTGAAACCTGCGGCCTGAAGTTACCCAACCTCACGGGGAAATTAGCAAGAGCGGCGATAGCCGCCGACTCGGCGGTGCTGACAGGAAACAAAAGACGAGCCTGCTCAAGTGGCCGCTCACTTACGTCGTCGAGCAGGCGTCTCCAGACTGAGAGCCGGTCGCGGTCTACATGGACGACGCGAGTAAGGTGTGGCCGTTCGTCAAATTCACCATTTTTATAACGCACACCCGGAATGTCACCAGCACCATCATGCTCCGGGGAAAGCTTCAAAGCTTCGGCCGAGACCAGCCAGGAGAGGTGATCAAACCCGACTTCCTTCGGGCTACCGTAGACATGGACACCAAAGTGTGTCGCATGACCAACCGGCTCCGGAAAGAATCTTTGTCCTGAGTTAACGAAGTCACCGTGGATACGCAGTCTTCGATATGCAGCTTCCCGAAGTCTTCCTTCATTATCTCCGGTGAAGTGCGTGCCTGAGTGAAGAAAACCTGCACTACCAAGGATAGAGGCATGATCCCAGACCTGACACATGAATGCTCTGTAAAGGTCAGGTCGACTCCCTGCAATGAGGGGATACACCTGCTCCGCCGCCAGGTAGTCCGCCAGAGCGATAACGTCCGTTACTTCCCCAACCATGTACCCCGCAACGTCCGACTTGGCTAGCTCCAGCGTTCGCCGTCGATTCTTCTCCTCTATTGACGGCCTTTCCGTCAACATGAACCATGGATCGGATTCCGCCAGAACAGGGTTTTCATCCCAGTTAGGCCGCACCCAGGGAGGATTCCCCACCTGAAGGTCGAACCCTCCGCCCTTCGCAAATGCCAGAGCGAATTCCAACTCCCAGTGCAAGAAACCCTGCTCCTCCGCGATTTCCCGCACGCCCCCCATCCAGGGGTAGCGCGCCTCCGGGTCGGTGCGGTCCATCCACATCTCGTCTAGAAGCAGCTTCTCGTACTCCCCCAAGTCTTTGAGGTTGTCGAGGTCGGATCCAATACTGCCGTCGGGGACCGGGCCCACGCCGAGCATGGACTCCAGGAAGTCCAACCAGTCGTTCAGGTCCTTGAGCGGGATGACCGGGCGGCGGCGCTTCGGAGCGGGGCCGGTCGGCTTCTTGCGCTGCTTCGGTACGCCAGCCTTCTGCACCTCGTAGAAGTAGTCACCCTCCGCCTCCATGTTCGCGTCGTCGAGGGAAGGCTGATCACCGGCCATCTGGAAGAGCAAGCCCGCCTGAGCGAACCGGGGCGCGGGCTTGCTCGCCGCAGGAGAAGGCGCAGGTTCGTTACTCGGCCGCACCTCCTGCGGCGGTGCCTGAGGCGTCGCCGGCTCGCCGAACCCGCCCAGCAGCTCCTCCACGTCGACGGACTCCGCCGCGTACTCACCGTCCGTACCGTCGAGCAGACCGACCTTGTCCACGGGCCAGAACCACAACGCGCACCAGGCGTCCATCACCTGCTTCAGCCGCCAGTACGGCGTGTCCACGGCGTTGAAGAGGTCCGCGTAGACCTTCTCCTTCGACAGTCGCGTCGCACCGACACCGTTCTCGGCCCGTCGCAGGAACCCGAACTCGTCGTCCGTCGGGTCGGCTTCCCATACGTCGATGCTGCGGGCGATCTCCCGCTCCGACAGCTCCATCCGCTTGACGACGAGCTTCCACAGGAACTCCGCGCGCCGCGACGCGTCCCGCAGCCTCGTGTACTGGGAGGCGGCCTCGTCACCGGTCTTCCGGTCGATCCTCGGCGTACCGGCCTGCGTGTACTTCCGCTCCGGCTTCTGGAGAACGCCCTTCTTCCACTCCTTCAGCTGCTCCACGCCGCCCCCGGCCAGTTGCCCGAGCAGCTTCTTCGCGTCACCGCCCGCCCGCGTCACCGCTGCCCAGCCCGGCGTCGGCAGCAGGAACTGGTGCACCGACCCGTCAGGCAGCGGCTGCCACTGCCCGCCCGCCTCGTTGTCCCGGAACGGCAGCCGCGCCGGGGCCTGGGTGCCGTTGTCCTTGAGCCAGCCGGGCCTCCCCTTCTGAGGCGAGACGTCTCCCGCCGCGTACACCGCGCGCCGCCCGCCGATCAGCGAGTTGCCGCGCCGCAGGTGGAGCCCGAACCACGGCGCCCGCATCCCGGGGTGCATGGTGTTGAGCCACAGCGAGACCTCGGCCAGTTCGACGCCCGTGCGGTTGAGGTCCACGCCGTAGGCGTTGTGCAGGGCGATGTACGCCTTGACCTTCTGCTTCTCCGTCAGCGCCTGCGCGGTCGGGATGGAGCGGCCCAACTCGTCCTGCCGCCGCCGCAGATACTCCTCGGCAACCTGATTGATCGCCTCGTTGAGGAACGCCCCGGAACCGAGCGCCGGCTCGCAGATGCGGTACTTCAGCAGCTCGGAGGCGCTGGTCTTGATGACGTTCCCGGCCTCGTCCTTCTCCTGGTCGAGGCGATGCTTCAGAGCCAGTTCGACGGTGACCTTAGTCAGTGACTCTGGGGTGTAGTAGGAGGCCGAGGTCTCGCGGTCGCGTCCGGCGAGGCGGTAGACGAACGTCCCCGCCGGGTACTTCTTCGGCCCGCGCAGGCCCTTCTCCTCCCGGTCCCGCTCGTCGTACTCGACCCAGGTCTTCTCGTCGTACTCCTTGAGCCGGTACGAGGGGACGAGCCACGACCCCTTCTCCGGGTCGCCGCCCTTCGCGACCTCGCACAGCTCCTCCTCGGCGATGATGCCGGTGTACGACATCAGGCCCTCGTAGACCGCGCCGAGCTGGTTGATGCCGAGGTTGCGGTACGAGATGAAGCCGCCGCGCTCACCGCGCCGCTTGGCCTTCTTCATGGTGAGCAGGCGCAGCACCTCATGCAGGGCGCTGTTGCGCAGGCACAGGTCGAGCCAGACCGGGCCATCGGGGCTGTCCTCGTCGTGGCGCGGGTCGCGGGTGCCGCGGCCGATGAGCTTCACCGCCGTCGGTTCGAAGAGTTCACTCCGCAGCGGTTCGAAGCGCAGGCCGCGCCCCTCACTGCGCTGCTTGGCCTTCTTCTTCCGGGTTTCGGCATCGTCGCCGTCGCGCTCGTCCCACGGTTCGGTGCCGTACTCGCGGTGCCCGTAGTTGACCTTGTTGAAGAGGAGGGCGAGGGAGTCGTGCAGGTGGGTGCCGTTGCGGGCCGTCTCGTCCGTGAGCTGGGCATCCCGCTCGACGATCTCGCGCAGGCGGGCCACCGAGTAGCCGGCCTCATAGGTGCCATCGTCGGCGGGGAGGATGCCCAGTTCAGGGCGGGCCTCCGCGTACAGGAGGAACAGGATGCGGTAGAGGTAGCGCAGCGCCTCGCGGGTGAGCTGCCGAGCGAAGGGCTCCCCAGGCTTTTCGAGATGGCGCGGGTCGAGCTCGGTCTCCTCCAGCCTGGCCAGCACCTCGTTGGCGATGATCTCGACGGACTTCTGGAGTCCCTGGCGCAGCTCGCCGGAGACCCCGACCGCGTTGTCCCGGGACGCCTTGACCAGGGCGTCGATGGCGGGACCCTTGCCGTCCTCGGCCGGAGCGAGCGCGTCGTGGCTGAACAGACCCGCGATGGTGGCGAGTTCGCCGCTCTGGCGGCGGTCGTAGCGTTCCAGGGCGGCGTCGAGGTTGGCCGCGAGGTAGCGGCCCTCGCCCCACGCCTGCCGGTCGGCCAGGACGATCACACCGCCGCAGAGCAGCAGCACGAAGCGGGGGGCGCTGCTACCCTCGCCGCCCAGTTCGCTCTGGAACAGCCAGGTGGCGAGCGCGTGGCCCGACTCGTAGGTCTCACCGTTGCCCACCGTCCGCAGCGGGTGGAGCAGACGGCCGTAACCGTCGGCGTCCAGGGCGGTGTCGTTGCTCGCGGACCAGCCGCAGTCGACGGCGACGATGCCGTCACCGTGCCAGGCCACCTCGACGGTGTGGTCGCGTCCGGCGCGGTGGACAGTCAGTTCGCGGGGACCGGTCCCGGCGTCGGCCCCCGGGTAGCCGAGGGCGGTGAGCATCTTGCGGTGCCACTCGGCGACGCGCTCGCGCCACTCCTCGTCCTCGTAGGTGTTGAGGCGCTCCTCGAAGCCTTCCTTGTCGGGGTGCTCGTCGTCCTCCGCGTCCGCCTTGGCCTGCTCGGCGAAGAACCCGCGGTACTTCTCGTCGAGGTAGACGGAGCGCAGGCCGCGCAGGGCGACGCGCGGTGTGGTGCGCTTGTCGTTCTCGTCGGACTCGCGGTCCGCCCAGGCGGCGAAGACGCCCTTCTTCAGGCCATCGGCGAGCTGCTCGGCGAAGTAGTGCGCGGACAGGTACTCGCCACGGTTGGAGAAGGAGTCGAAGTCGGTGCTCATCGGGCGGTCGCCTCTCCGGCGTCGGGCAGGTCGGTCGCGGCGGATCCAGCGGTGGGCGGTGCGGGGGCGGCGGCGAGCGGTTCGAGGACGGCGAGGAGCCGCAGCAGCGGGGCGCCGGAGGTGCGCAGGGAGCGGATCAGCGTCCGGCGCCGGTCGGCCGTGAGGTTCACGTCGTTCTTCTTCTTCTGGGAGCGGCGGGCCTCCGCGGTGAACAGCGCGGCCTGCTTCCACTCGGCGACGCGCTTCTCGAACGGCGCGAGCACCGCCTCGATCTGCTGCGTGTACTCGGCCTCACGCCCCTCCAGAAAGCGCCGTGCCTCACTGACAGCGGCCGGCACCCAGCGCTGGAGGGCGTCCTTGTTCACCAGAGCGGCCCGCCCCGGCATGCTCGGTCCGACCCGGCACGTGGCGAGGAAAGCGTTGTCCATCCGGTGGGTGCGCGGGGCGTCGGGCAGTCCGGTGACGGCCATCCACTCGACGACGGTGGGACGTCCGGCCTTGTTCGAGTAGATGCCCTGGAGGAGGTAGACCGGGCCGTCGAGCGCGGCGGGCAGCTCCGGATCGATGTCGGCCGCCTTGTCGCGGTCCGCGTCGAAGGCGAGCACGAAGGCCTCGTCGTGGCGGAGCGCGGCGAGCGCCTTGTCGGTGACCCAGTCCAGGACGGGGTGCACGTCGGAGACGTAACTGACGTTCGGCCACTGGCTGTCGGACTCCTCGCGGGCCACCTTCAGACGCTTGCCGGCGAGACCCTTGTCGAACGTGAGGCGGATGCGCGCCTCCTTGTTCGCCGTGGGGAGGATTTCCTGCTCCGTCAGATAGGACTTGGGCAGGGCCTTCAGACGGTGGAGGAGGTCCGGCGGCGGCTGGAAGGCGAGGGTGCCGTCACCTTCGCGCCGGAGCTTGAGGGCGATGTCGGGGCTGATGGGGTGGCAGACCTGGCGGAGGGCCTCGTCGAAGTAGTCGGCGGTGGCGGTGGCGGTGCCGACCGTGCCGAACAGGCTGGGCACGGTGACGCGCGGTACGTCGTCCGTCGGCTTCTTCGCTCCGACGTTACCCATCGCCCTGGCCAGCATGGCCTTCGCTCCGCCGCCCACCGTCGACGACGACTGCTTGATCGACTCCTCGACGGTACGGCCGGCGATGAGGTCGCGGGTGAGCCGGTCCTCTTCCTCCTTCGCCTTGTAGATTCCGGTGACCGCTTCGGCGGTGCCCTCGATGCGGTGGGCCTCCTCCTCGCGGGCGAGCAGCTTCGCGCCGACGAGGCGGTCGTCGAGCGGCAAAGGCTCGTGGGTCGTGTCGTCCGTACGCCACTTCACGTCGCTGGTGAGCACCAGGGCCCGGAACCGGGGGTTCTTCTTCTGCCCGTAGCGGTCGATGCGGCCATTGCGCTGTTCGATGCGGATCAACGACCAGGGAAGGTCGTAGTGGATCAGCTCGTTGCACTGCTGGTGCAGGTTGACGCCCTCGGAGGCCACGTCGCCGGTGAACAGAAGCCGGACGGGCTTCGTGGCCAGCCCGAACTCCGCGACGATGCGCTGCTGCTCCTGCTCCCCGGTGGAGTCTCCGTGCATGACCTCGACGACCCCGCCGTACGCCTTCCAGGGCTTGGACTCCTCCTCGGCCAGCTTCGTCGACCGCGGGAAGCCGAGCCGCTCCGGTACCGTCTCGGCCAGCCATTTAAGGGTGGGAATGCGCTCAGAGAAGACCACGACACGGGTGTCGGAACCGGGCTTGACACCGATTTCCTTGAGGACCTCGACCAAGGCTTCGAGCTTGGACGAGTCGTCGTCGCCGAGATCGTTCGCGAGCCGGGCCAGGTCGACGATCGCCTTCTGCTCGACCTGGCGCGCTGCCTCGAGCTGCGCCGGGTCCTGGCCCTTGCGGCCCTTCAGGGGCTTGGCGAGGGTCTTGTTCCGGGAGGAAATGGAGTCCTGGAAGGCACGGTGGGAGGAGAGGAACGCCTTCAGCAGGTTGTAGGCGACCATCGAGTCCACGCACACGGAGGAGGCCGCCGGGTCGCGCGGGATCCAATGCGCGGCAAGCTCCTCCAAGACCGCCTCCTCCTTCGCGGTCGCCTTGGCGATCACCGGCTTGGACGGGCCGCGGTCCGCCCACACACCCTTGAGGGAGTCGCGTACCTCGCGATCGGTCTTGGTACGGCGGATGTAGAGGTGCTTGAGGTCCTTCACGTCATACGACGACGAGTCGGCGATCGCGGCATCGTCCAGCATGCCGATCAGCTCGGCGAACGACTCGGCGTCCCCGTTGTGCGGGGTGGCGGAGGCGAGGACGAAGGCGTCGCTGCGTCGCGCGAGGAGACGGGCCAGGCCGTTGTTCTTCGTGCCCCGGTTGACCAAGTTGTGCGACTCGTCGATGACGACGGCGTCCCACTCGGTGTTCTCCAGGTGGTGGGCGTAGACGTCGCTCTTGAGGGTGTCCACGGAGATGATCGCCCGCTTGAAGTAGGCGAACGGGTTCCGGCCGGCCGGGATGTCCTGCTGGATGCGCTGGATGCCGGTGGAGTCGAGGCGGACGAGCGGGATGGAGAAGCGGGTCCACAGCTCGCGCTGGAACTGCTCCAGGACGTGCGCCGGCGTGACCACGAGAATGCGCTCGCCGCGGCCCCGGCGGATCAGCTCGGCCAGGAGGATGCCGATCTCCAGGGTCTTGCCAAGACCCACCACGTCCGCAATGAGCACGCGTGGCTGGGGGTTGTCCTTCGACAGGGCCAGCTCGGCGGGGCGGAGCTGGTGCGTCTGCTGGTCCATGAGGAAGTTGCCGACCAGCGCGAGCCCGTGCTCGGTCTGCGGCAGCGCGGTCTTGCGGATGACGGCCTCCAGGTAGAGGCGCGCCTTGCGGTGGTTCGGTGAGGAGTCGGGAACCAGGCGGGTCTTGTCGGGGTCGATCGGCTCGATGTGGTCCAGCTTGTCGTAGAAGACGGCGTCCATGCCGCGCACCAGGGCGGAGACGCCGGTGACCTCGACCATCCAGCCGTCGTACTTGGTGTCGGCGACCTTCTTGACCAGCCACTGCTCGTCGCGTACTAGGACCTGAGAACCGGGGGCGAACCCGGGGCGGCCCGAGCGCGGATCGGCATCGGACAGAGCCTCCGGTGCTGTCCGCTCGCGGAACCTCGAGCCGTCGACCGCGTCGAACGTCCCCTGCCCTGCGGCTGTCGTGCCGCCGCCCGCCCCCGCACCGCTCACGAACCGCTCCGCTCCCTCGTCGTTCCGCATACCGTTCCTACCGCTGCTTGCCAATGTTCTCGCCCGCCGCGAGTTCCGACGCACCGCGTCGCCCTGCGCGAGACCGTCCCTGCCCACCTGCTCACCGCATGTCACAGGGCCGGTTGCATCGCGTACCGAGCCCTCAGCTCCTCGGCCACCTTCTGCGAGGCCGGTTTCCGGCCGGGCCTGCGGGGCGGCTCGACAGGCGACCGCTCAATGGGGCGGGAGGTGTCCGCACGATCCGCGGCGTCGCCCGAGGGTACGACCGCGGACACGGTGTGGGCCTCGCCCGCACGCTCCGCACCGGAGGAACCGGACTGCTCCCCGTCCTCGACCGGGTCGGGGCTGGCAGGGCGGTCCAGCGGGCTGTCGGCGCCGTCCTCGTCCACGACCTGGGTGTGCACATCGAGCGCATCGCCGTACTGGACGGCGATGCGCTCCCAGATCGCCGGCGAGGGCCCGGTGCGACCCGCCGCTCCACCGAGGGGAGCCATGACGTCGATCAGGGCGTACCGCGCCTCTACAGGTGTGAACCCCGCGCCCCTCATCAGCGCCACGCACTGGTCGGTGATCTCCGCGAGCGTGGGCCGCTCCTCCGGGGCGTGGGCGAGCATCGCCGTGACCAGTGAGGCGAGCGCCTCGGGCAGCCCGGACAAGTCCGGCGGCTGCGTCTCGTCGGTCACCTTGGCGACGATGGCCGGCCAGCCGTGGCCGTCGTACGGGTAGTGGCCGGTCGCCGCGTACAGCATGACCGTGCCCAGGCCGTACACGTCGGCCGGAGCCTTCACCCGGGAGCGGCCGAGCGCCTGCTCCGGCGGCATGCAGCGGACCGTGCCGATGATCATGCCGTCGTGGGTGAGGGTGTCCTTCCCCGCGTCCATGAACGCGCCCAGCCCGAAGTCGATCAGGATGGGGCCGTACTCACCGAGCATGACGTTCTGCGGCTTGAGGTCGCGGTGCAGCAGATCGACGGCGTGCACCGCCTCCAGGCCCTCGGCGAGCAGCGCGCCGAGGCTGGCGACCAGCGGCACCGGGAGGGTTCCTGCCCTCTCCACCTGCTCGTGGACGGTGAGCCCGTGCACATACTCGACAGCCATCCACGGCTCGTCGGCGTAGGGGTCGGCGTCGAGGAAACGGGCCACCCGGTTGGTTCCGACGACCGTCCGGGCGATCAGCGCCTCTCTCTCGAAGCGCGCTCGGGTCGCCTGATCGAGCCTGTCGTTCCTGATCACCTTCACCGCGACCGGGTCGCCGCCGGGTGAGTAGGCCAGATAGACCTGTCCCATGCCCCCCGCGCCCAGCTCGCGCTCAACCGTGTACCGGCCGATCTGCGTGGGCACCTCAGTCATCTCTGCCGCGTCACCCTCTCGTGCCCACCTGTCCAGGCACGTCACACTTTCACCGAAGGTTCACCCTATCGCTGCGGTCGGAGCGTCGTCATCGGGTTCTCGGCCTCTGACATCGCCGAACGCGGGTCCGGCCAGGAGTGGCTGCTCCCGCTTTCGACCACTACTCACCGTACGCAGTCACGAAGCTGCCGGGCGAACGAGGTCAGGTCCCTCATGTTTTCCGGTGGCAACGGATCGTCGTCGAAGTGGGCGATCCTGTTCCTGATGGCCTGCACGCGCTGAAGATGGTGGACGAACTGGCCGCGGTCCAGTGCTGGACGGCCCAGGGCGACCCAGTTCACATCAGCACGCTGCGCGAGGGCGGGCTTCCTCTGCTGAGTGCCATCCAGGAGCAGGACGTAGTCGCCGAACATCAGGTCTTCCACCTTGCCGGTGCGATGTTCCGGCTTGCGGTTGGTCGCCTGTACGGCGGTGACGGCCTCGGCCTCCAGACGGGCCCCCAGCCAGCGGCGCAGCAGCGACTCGATCTCCCCGAGAAGGAAGAACGGGCGGGCGGTGTTCTGGAACCGGCGGACGATCTCCTGGTACGTGACAATGCCGGATATTCGGCCGTCCTGCCCTCGCACCAAGACGTATCCGTGATCGACGAGCATGGGCAGACAGCTGAACAAGTCCTCCCTGCTGTCGAACACCGGCAGCGACTCCTGCTGCATTGCGTTCTCCAGCGTCGCCTCCCAGCCGTTCTCGTACATAAGGGCGATCGACTTCCAGGTGACCACTCCGTGGAGCTCGGTCATGTTGCTCACCACAGGGATCTGGTTGTAGCCCTCGTGGCGCATGAGATAGGTGGCCTGGCTCAGTTCGGCGCCACGGGAGACACACTGGAGGCCGCCCACGGCCGAGGGCAGGTCCCCCAGCAGCAGGCGCTGCGGCAGCGCTCCTGGCGGCAGCGGATCGGCCGGCACGGCCGGATCCTCCTCGGGTGCCACCGTCGTGGTGGCCGCGACCGGCACGAGCCGTACCCGGGCGAGGGTCGGGCAGGTCGAAAAGTCGGGGAGCGTCGTCAGCCCGGCGGCGACCAGCGACTCGCTTATCTCCCGGATGATGCCGGCCTGCCGCACCCGCACCTCGTACATCGCCAGCAGCTCGGACAGCGCGAGTTCCGCACCTTTGAGGGCGATCAGCTGTGCCGTTGTCGGCTTCTTCATCAGCGCTCCCCCTCCTCGTCCGCCATGCCACGGACGACCGTGGTGCGCTTACCCATGGCCTGGTACACCAGGTCTTCCAGCGCGGTGGCGCGCGCCTCGAAGAACGCGACGTAATCGTTGGCCCGCAGGGCCTTCGCGTCGATGAGATGGGTCGAGATCACGTCGTCGAACCACTCAGAGCGCATGTCGGCCGCCGCCGCAAGGGGCTCCAGGTACGCGGCCGGGGCACCGCTGAGGGCCTGGGCCGCACGGAGGGACAACGGGGTCTTGTTGATGATGGAGTTGGCCGGGTAGCGCTCGTCGAGATTCCGGCGGACCCAGTTCTTCGGGAAGATCTGGTGTACGTCGACGCCGTACTCCACCAGCGTGCCCGGAGCCATCGGGCCGTCGGTGTAATGCCAGTCCACAGCGCCCTGCCGGATCAGGAGCGCGAAGATGCCCTTGTACGCGGCACTGTTGCGGGTCTTGAGGGTGAGCAAGCGCTCGGGGACGAAGAAGGAGTCAGCGATCGTGTCGGGAACTTCTCCGTCCTCACGGATCCACGCGATCAGTTGCTCCACGTCACGGGTGAATCGGGTCTCCGTCGAGCCGCCGTACATCTCGCCAAGGACACCACACCAGTACCACTGCGTGACCTTGTGAGTCGCTTCCGGGGTGTCGAGATCTTCACCGAGGATCGCCCGGACCGCGGCCAGCGGAACCATCTGAGTTCGGTACGGCAGGTCCGCGGCGTGGACGATGCACTGCGTGAACAGAAACTCGCCGACCCATGCGAAAGCATCCTGAAGACGGGGGGCAAGCTCCTGGAAGTCCTCCAGTGGGAGCTCCAGCAGATCGCGCCGCTTACAGGAGACGCCCACTGTGGAATCGAGCAGCTTGCGGTTCCATGTCCGCACCAGGGCCACCGCCTGGAGGAAGTCGCTGTTGGTCAGACCGTCGTCGAGGTCCACCTCAAGGCGGCCGAGCACCGGATACCGCTCCGCCACCTGCTCCTTGATCGAACGCCAGACGGAGGGGAGGTCGTAGTAATCGCCCGTGCGACTCGTGTACTCACGATCCCCGGCATAGGTGGCTGTCAGCAGTTCGAAGACATTGAGTGGGACGCCTCCGGTGTTGACCCGTTCGAAGACGGCACAGACGGCGTCCATGGACGTCGACGAGGACAGATTGATCATCGGCACCTGGAACGACCTGACGGGGTGCAGCACCTGGTCCTCGAACTTGATCCACAGGTCGAAATTCTGCGCCTCGTCGGCCTTCTCGTACTCGCGGCGCCACGCATTGACCCTCTGCGTGTCGAACACGATCCGCAGGGGGAACAACCCCGCGGCGCATTCACCCGAGGTGTCGCTGAGGTCGTGCACGACCTTGCGCCCGAAGTCCCTGCGCAGGATCCGATCCTCCGGCACAGAGACGATCGCCTCGTCGCGGTCGGACGGTGAACCGGTCGCCTTCGCTATGTCGACGTAGTACCAGCGGCGGACCGACTTGCCGCGTGTGTCCACGGTCCGGACCGGCGCATCGGCCACGTACAGAGCTTGGAAGAGCGACGTCAGACGCTGCTGGCCATCCAACAGCAGGAGACTGGGATCCCGCTCTGCGCCTGACTCCGCACCTGTGAGGGGCCTGGTACGGAAGCGGGAGGCACCGCCGGTCTCCAGCGTCATCGTGACACCCAAGGGGTAGTCGAGCGTCACGGTCGCGATGATGGCCCGGATGCGGTCGTCGTCCCACTTCCAATCCCTCTGAAAGTCGGGAAGCTGAAGCCTTCCCGAGGCGACGTCACTGAGAAGCGTCTTGAGATTTGCACTGTCCAGCCCTGCCACGTGCCCCGTTCCCCACCCTCGCGTCTTCGCTGACAAGGCATTGCATCAAGGGAAGTTTGCGCCGTCAACCGTTACTTGACGTTACGTCACATGCGCAAGCGGGCTAAGAGTTCATCTCATTTGGGGTGTTCGATAAGCTCCAGATGTGGGGGTCGATGAGCGGCTGGTGCCGGATGAGCTGTGGGAGTGGTTCCAGCGGGTGGTGCCGGAGGCGTCGACCCGTCTACAAGGAGGCGGGCGACGCCGGCACGGAGACCGGGAAGTGCTGGCGGCGATCGTGTTCGTGACCACGTCGGGCTGCACGTGGCAGCAACTGCCGTCCGCCTCGTTCGGACCCTCGGGAGCCACGGCTCACCGGCGTTTCGCCGAGTGGTCGAAGGCCCGAGTGCGGGCGAAACTCCATCGCCTGGTCCTCGACGAACTCGGCTCCCGCGGTGAACTGGACTGGTCTCGCTGCGCGATCGACTCAATGAACATGCGGGCCCTGAAAAAGGGGAGCCGACAGGCCCGAATCCTGTCGACCAAGGCAAGTACGACTCAGAGATCCACTTGATCACCGAGCGGTTCGGCCTGCCCCTCTCTGTCGAGATCTCCCGCGCCAACCTGCACGACAGCCAGGCCTTCGAACCGCTCGTGCGGGGCATACCACCCATCCGCTCCCGTCGCGGGCAGTGTCGGCGACGGCCCGCCAAACTCCACGGTGACAAGGGCTACGACTACGACCACCTGCGCCGCTGGTTACGTAGCCGCGTCATCCGGCACCGCATCGCCCGCAAAGGCATCAAGTCCTCCAAGCGGCTGGAACGTCACCGCTGGACCATCGAACGCACTATGGCCTGGCTCGCCGGATGCCGCCGCCTCCACCGTCGCTATGAACGCAAGGCCACCCACTTCCTGGCGTTCACCAGCAGCGCCTGCACCCTCATCTGCTACCGCAGACTCACCAAATGAGATGACTTCTTAGTACTGCCACGGTGTTTGCCGTGATGGTTGGCCAGGCTGGTCGTTGGTCTGATCACGGGTGGGGACCTTGCTGATGTCAGGGTGTGGGCCGGTGAACTGGACGCTGTGCACGAGCGGTTCGTGCATCGGTTTTCCAGGACGGAGCCGCGGGAGTCGGCGCTTGCCTATATGCGGGGACTGATTGCTCCGCTGGAGCGGAAGAACGGCTGGACACTGGCCGAACAGGCCGGTCACGCTGCTCCGGACCGTATCCATCGGCTGCTGAACCGGATCGAGTGGGAAGCCGACGAGGTCCTCGACGATGTGCGCGACTACGTCGTCGGGCACCTCGGCGACCCCGAGGCCGTGCTCATCGTGGACGACACCGGCTTCCTGAAGAAGGGCGTGCGCTCGGCAGGTGTCCATCGGCAGTACTCCGGGACCGCGGGGGCCTGTGTCTGAATAACTGTCAGAGTTGATCTGTGCAGGTGTCGTCGTGTGACGGTAGGCGGGCTTGCAGTTGGGTGAGGGTGCGGGCGGGGGTTCCAGGTAGCGGAATGACCGCGACGCGGTGCAGGTCCAGGAGGCGGTGGCCGTCTTGGAACTGGTTGGACAGGTTGGTGCGGCCGACGTTCAGGAGCTGGGCCAGAAGTGTGCTGGTGACGGCTCTGCGGCGGCGTAACAGGGCGGTCATCACGCGGTGGTAGTGGTCGAGGCTGCTGGTCTGCGGGGGGAGGTAGCTGCGTGGGCGGTGGAAGCGTCGTTGGAATGCCGCCTCGGCCAGGGCGTCCCAGTACGGTTCCGAGATGGCGACCAGGTGGTCGAAGGCGGAGCGTGACATGCCGGTCAGGGCGGGATCGATCCGCTGCCGGCTCGGTGCGGGCTCGGGGAGCCGGGGTCGGACCGGTGCCAGGGAGTAGTACCAGTCACCGTGGAAAGCGTGGGGTGTGATGGGCAGGGCATGGGACTCGGCGGGTGGGACTGTGGTGCCCAGGTCATATCGGCCGGTGTCGAGTTCGGCTCCGATTCTGAGCCCGGTGCGGGTGGTCGTGGCGGCGATGGTCTCGATGATGACCTGGTAGCTGGTCAGGGGCCTGCCGCGCCAGTTCGCGGTGATGTGGCAGAACATCCGGTGTTCAATCTTGTTCCACTTCGATGTTCCGGGTGGGAAGTGGCAGACCGTGATTTCGAGTCCGCTTTCCAGGGCGAAGGCGGCGAGGTGCTTCTTCCATGTCCAGCGGCGGGGGTCGTTGGAACCACCGCAGTCGGCGGTGATCAGCAGCCGGTCGGCGTCCGGGTGATCGCGGCGTCCGCGCTGCTGCCACCAGCGGCGGATGGATTGCACCGCGAACTCGCCCGTGTCGTGGTCGGTCCCGACGTTGACCCAGCCGGTGTTGCGGGCGATGTCGTAGATCCCGTAGGGGATGACTACGGGCTGGTCACTGGTGGTGAACGTGTGGCAGTCCACCGGAATGGGGTTCT
>NZ_JBEZJZ010000077.1:0-40638 GCF_040651455.1 Streptomyces sp. NPDC048483 | reverse complement strand
GCCCAGCAGCTGCGCGAACTGGAGGCCGACGGCATCGTCCACCGCGAGGTCTACGACCACGTCCCGCCCAAGGTCGAGTACTCCCTCACCGGGCTCGGCGCCTCCCTGAACGAGGCGCTGGCCCCACTGGGCGCCTGGGGCCGCACCCATCTGGCCCACCTGGAGGCCACCTACCCCCGACGCCACCCGGCGGACGCCTGACCGCCCAAGGCAGCGCTACCGGGCCTCGCCGGGTCACCTCCCCTCGGCCGGCCGCTCCTGCAGGGCCCAGCCGTTGCCGTCCGGATCACTGAAGTAGACGAAGGAGTTCCACGGCTCGCCCGGCCCGTCCGCCATCGCCCCGTTCTCCACATGCTGTACGGGACCGGCCGCCACGCCCCGCCCGACCAACTCGGCGCGGGCCGCCGCAATATCGGGGACGACCAGCTGCAGCCCCTGCACCGAACCGGGCGCCGCCTCCGCGACGCCCGCGCCCGCGGCGATGACGATGGAACAGCCCGACCCCGGAGGCGTCAGCTGCACGATGCGTACACCCTCGCCGACGCGGGTGTCGTGGTCGACGAAAAATCCCATCTGCTCGCTGTAGAAGCGCTTCGCCCGGTCGATGTCGGACACCGGAACCGGCACCAGCTCGAGCTTCCAGTCCATGGCCATGACGTGTCGTCCTTCCGTCGGAGGCGACGGACAAAAGTGTAGGTAGGGGGCGGCGGGTGCGCTTCCGCTCGGATCCGTCGGAGAAATTCCTTGACGGAGTGAGCACTCACTCCGTACCGTGAATGTTATGACGCGACGAAGCGCAGAACCCTCGGGACCACCTGCACCTTCTACCGCTTCCGGAACTCCTGGAACGTCGGGAGCTCCGGGATCGGAGTCCGCCGGCACCGGCGCGCCCCGCCGCCGCGCGCCCGGCATGAGCATCGATCAGCGCCGGGTCATGATCGTGACGGCCGCGCTGCCACTGGTGGCGGAGTACGGAGCGGCCGTCACCACCAGCCAGATCGCGCGCGCCGCCGGCATCGGGGAGGCCACGATCTTCCGGGCGTTCAAGGACAAGGACGAGGTACTGGACGCCTGCGTCGCGGAGGCGGTCGGCACGGACCATGTGCTGCGCGAGCTCGCCTCCATCGACCTGGCCGAGCCGCTCGAGATACGGCTGACCGAGGCGGCCGAGGCGCTGCATGCCCATCTCGAGCGGGTGGGCGCCGTCGTCGGCTCGCTGCACGCCTCCGGCCACCGCCGCGGACGCGAGCCCGACGGCCCGGCGCACCCGGCCGGCCGCCCGGCGCCGGACAGCCGGGCGCGGTCCGTCACCGCCCTGCGCAACGGCGTCGTCGAGCTGATCGAACCCGACCAGGACGCCCTGCGCCTGCCGCCCGAGAAGGTCGCGTCCGCCTTCCTCGGCCTGCTCTTCACGCGGATGCAGACCCCGGTCACCGAGGCCGATGCCCCGCTGTCGCCGGAAGAGCTCATCGCCGTACTGCTGCGCGGCACCCTCAACGACCCAGGGAGCAGCCGATGACCGTCAGCCTCAACCACACCATCGTCCCGGCCGTCGACCACCGTGCGGCCGCCCGGCACTTCGCCACGGTCATGGGGCTCGAGGAACTCCCACCGGCCGGCCGCGAAGGGCACTTCGCCCCGGTCCGGGTGAACGAGGCGCTCACCCTCGACTTCACGACCGTGCCCGACCCCGAGGGCCACCACCTGGCCTTCGACGTCGACCCCGAGACGTTCGACGGGATCCTCGCCCGCATCCGGGCGGCGGGCATTGCGTACGGCAACGACCCCGCCCACCCGGACAACGGCCGGACCGACCACCCGCTGTGCGCCCGCGGGCTGTTCTTCTGTGATGACTCCCGCAACCTCTACGAGGTCATGTCCCCGGCGTAACGGGCCCGGCGGGCGTGGCGGGGCCGCCCCCGTCCGGACTCAGCGGCCCACAAACGTCAGGTTTGTCTCGTCGTACCGCGTGCCGGCGACCTGACCGGCCGGTGCCGCGGCGTCGATCGCGGCGAGGTCCTCGGGGGACAGCTCCACGGCGAGCGCGCCAAGGTTCTCCTCCAGGTACTTCTGCCGACGGGTGCCCGGGATCGGCACCACATCGTTCCCGCGGTGCTGCACCCAGGCCAGCGCGAGCTGCCCGGCGGTGACGCCCTTCGCGGCGGCCAGCTCGTTGAGCTTGTCCACGATGGCCAGGTTCTGCTCCAGGTTGCCGTCGGCGAAGCGCGGCTGGGACCGGCGCACGTCGGACTCCGACAGGCCCTCCACCGAGGTGTATCGCCCCGTCAGGAAGCCGCGGCCGAGCGGTGAGAACGGCACCAGCCCGATGCCGAGCTCCCGGCACACCGGCGCGATCTCGTGCTCCAGGTCCCGGGTCCACAGCGACCACTCGCTCTGCAGCGCGGCGATCGGATGCACCGCGTGCGCCCGCCGGATGGTCGAGGCGCCCGCCTCGGACAGCCCGAGGTGGCGCACCTTGCCGGCCGCGACGAGTTCGGCCATCGCGCCGACGGTCTCCTCGATCGGCACGTCGGGGTCGACCCGGTGCTGGTAGTAGAGGTCGATGTGGTCGACGCCGAGGCGGCGCAGCGAGGCGTCACAGGCCTGCCGTACATACGCGGCGTCGCCCCGGATCGCGGTCGGCTCGCCGAGCTGGTTGGCGAAGCCGAACTTGGTCGCCAGCACCACCTCGTCCCGCCGCCCGGCGATGGCCCGCCCGATCAGCTCCTCGTTGTGCCCCGCACCGTAGAAATCGGAGGTGTCCAGCAGAGTGACCCCGAGGTCGAGCGCCCTGTTGATCGTGGCGATCGACTGCGCGTCGTCCGAGTCCCCGTAACCGTGGCTCATCCCCATGCAGCCGAGGCCCTGCGCGAAAACCGCCAGCTCACCAAGGTGGCGTGTCGAATTGTCCGTCATGCTGCTGCCTCCTGGCGCCGTACCGCGATGAATCCCGGGCCTTCCCCGTGATCACGTTCCAGACGTTAGGAGTTGGAGCGCGCTCGAAGTCAACAGCGGCCGGTGCGGCACCTGTCCTTCGTTTCGCTGCCCGGCGACCGGCCGACAGTGGACCGCACCCGCCACTAGGGTCACCCCATGACGACGAACTCGCCCGCCCCGGCCACCACTTTCCCGTTCAGCGACGCCTTTGTCCGGGTCGCCGAGCCGCACGCCGCGTGGGGCGCGGAGCAGCTCGAGACGTTCAACGCCTTTGTGCCGACCGGGCCGTGGAGCGCGGATCTCGACCGCCGGCTCTACCAACAAGGGGGCTGCGACCTGCGGATATCCATCCTGGGCAGCTATGACGAGTCCGACGGCTCCTGGTTGTGGGGCTGGGCCAACCCCGGTTTCCGGGACAGCCCGGCGGTCGGCGCGGCGCAGCGTCTGCGCCAGTTCGGGCAGGCGCACGGCGTGCGCGAGTTCACCGAGGAGGGCCTTGTGCTCTCCGGGTGCACGGACCCGCGGATGGCGGTGGAAACCCTGGCGTTCGCGGCGATGGGCGTACTCGGCGCCGCCGGCTACATAGGCGTCCAGGCCTCCCCCGACGCCCGGCTGTACATGGTCCCGGACGACCCGCAGGTGCCGCTGGCCGCGCCCGACCCCGTAACGCTGCCGCGGATGCTGCTGACCGGCGCGGGCGTTCATCCGGGCGGCTCGGCGCGGTCGGTGGTGACCGGCTATTTCGACCGGCACCGGCTGCCGCAGCGTCCCGGCCCCGACCGGATCACCGCCGATCTGCCCAGCGGCAGCACGGTCGAGGTCTCCTTCGACAACGCCGGACGCATCGCCTCGGTCGAGGTCGGCGCCATCAGGGCGTAGGGCGATCCTCGGCACCCCCGCGCCGCGGCGACCAACCTCAGGTACTCTTGCCGTCCGCAGCAGCGGACCGACCAAGGAGGTGAGACCGATTTCCCGCCAGATCAGGCAGGTGCTCCCGTCTCACGCCGTACGGTCCGCCGGACTCAGGTGACCGTCCGACACATGTGACCCCGGGAGCGCCCATCGGCGCCCCGAAAGGCTCACCGGCTCATATGTCGTTCCACCACCACGCATTCCCCGGCTCGTTCACCCACGCGTCCACCGGCTCCTTCGTCGGCTCATCGGTCGCCTCGTCGACCGTCGGCTCATCAGTCGGCTCGACGACCACCCCCTCCTCAACCGGCCCATCGGTCGACACATCGGACGCCACGTCAGTTGCCGCATCGGTCGCCGCATCAACTCCCTCACCGGCAACCCCACCGGCAACCCCGCCCGCCCCTTCCCGCCCCGCCGTCATAGCCAGACTCCGCGCCGCAGGCTGTGTCTTCGCCGAGGACGAGACCGAGTTGCTCATCGCCGCGGCGCGCACCCCTGCCGAGCTCGCCGCGATGGTGGAACGGCGGGTCGTCGGCCTGCCCCTGGAACACGTCGTCGGCTGGGCGGAGTTCCGCGGTCTGCGGGTGGCCGTGGATCCCGGGGTCTTCGTGCCCCGCCGCCGCACCGAATTCCTCGTCGGCCGGGCCGTCGACCTCGGCCGGCGGGCCGCCCGCCCCGCCCCGGACCGTACGGTCGTCGTCGACCTGTGCTGCGGCTCCGGCGCGGTGGGCGCCGCGCTGGGTGCGGCCCTGGACTGGGTCGAGCTGTACGCGGCCGACATCGAGCCCGCGGCGGTGCGCTGCGCCCGCCGCAACGTCGCCGCCGCCGGTGGCGAGGTGTACGAGGGCGACCTCTTCGCCCCGCTGCCGGCCGGGCTCCGGGGCCGTATCGACATCCTGGTGGCCAACGTCCCGTACGTCCCGTCCGAGGAGGTCGGCCTGCTCCCCGCCGAGGCCCGCGAGCACGAGCCACTGGTGGCACTCGACGGCGGGGCGGACGGGCTCGATGTGCTGCGCAGGGTCACCGCCGCGGCCCCCCGGTGGCTGGCGCCCGGCGGCCATCTGCTCGTCGAGACCAGCGAGCGCCAGGCCGAACGGGCCGTCGAGACCTTCGCCCGCGGCGGCCTGATCCCCCAGGTGGCCGTATCCGACGAGCTCTACGCCACGGTGATCATCGGGACGAGGCCGACCGGCGACGAGGAACGGGACCGGGCTCCCGGCCACGACGAGGCCCACCGGAAACAAGGACCCGGGCCCCGCCCCCGTCCGGGACTCCGTGGCGCCATGCCGTCGACGAGCACGCGCCACGGGAGCCACTGAGCGCTGCGCGGCTGCTGGATGTCAGGCTGGACGCGGTGAGCTGCCGGCCTCAAGAAGTGCGCGCGCACGGACCGCAGGACGGGATCAACGCCACGTGTAGGTGGCGTCCGTGACGGCCTCCAGCGCCGCGTCGGCAACGGTGGCGCGCGCGTACGGCAACGCGGCGAGCGCCCGCCCGACAGGCGGGAAGACCGGCAGCTCGCCGGTCTTCCGGTAGTCGATCCACTCGATCGCGCCCACGTCCCAGGACCCGTCCGGCAGCTCGTCGTACTCCTCGGTGGCGAGGTCCGCGCGGACGTCCTCCCCGATGTGCAGGCGATGGATCAGGTGCAGTTTGCGCGGCGACGGAGCCGCCCCGGGCCGGGACACCCGCTGATCGGCCACCCACAGCAGCTCGCCGCCCTCGGCCCGGTCGATGTCGAGGGCGAGCTCCTCCGCCAATTCCCGGCGGAGCGCGTCGGGCAGGCTCTCGCCGTCCTCGACGTTACCGCCGGGGACGCTGTAGAGGACCCCGGCGGGCCGGTCGCGACGGATGAGGGCAACGTCGTCGCCGCAGAACACCAGCGCGGCCGTACGGATCGCGATGCGGGAGAAGGGCAGCGCCGAACCGGCGGCATCCGGGGTAACGGTCATGCCGCCATGATGACGGGGCCTTTCCGGAGCCCTGGGGCCTGGGGCCTGGGGGCCTGGGGGCCTGGGGGCCTGGGGGCCTGGGGGCCTGGGGGCCTGGGGGCTTTAAAGCCCAGGGGGCCTAAATGCTCAGCACAATGGCCGCGCCAATGCCACCGAGCGCCAGTGCGACGCCCGCCTCACGCCAGCCGCCCTTTCCCCAGCGGAAGGGTCGGTCGAGGGCCAGCCGGCCGGGGCCGATGGCGGCGATGCCGAGGGCGACGACCGCGATGCCCAGGTTGTACTCCATGCCACCACTGACCGCCCACAGGCCGTGCGCCGCGGTGACGGTCACCATGGCGTTGATCATCACGCCGATCACTGCCGCGGCCGCCAGGGGGGTCAACAGCCCCAGCGCCAGACCGAGCCCGCCAAGAAGTTCGGAAGCGCCGGCGATTACGGCGTAGGCCTTTCCGGGCTGGTAGCCCAATCCGGCAAAGCCTTTGGCGGTTTCGTCCAGGCTCATACCGCCGAATATCCCGAAGAGTTTCTGGGCGCCGTGTCCCGCCATCAGCAGGCCGAAGGTCATTCTGATCAGGAGCAGACCGCAGTCACCGGCGGACACCGCCGGCCGCCCCGGGGCGTCGCCCGGGGACGTGGGAGAAGCGCGGAGTCGCTCAGCGATGCGTTTCATCGGGAGCTCTCTTCTGCACCGTCCCCGGGCGGAGCCGACCGGCCGCTCAAGGAACCGGCAGATCGGGTTGTACGGTCACGCGGCGTGCGGCCTCGCAGCGATGCGCGGACGGCCATGACGCTGCCGGGAGGCGGCCAGGGAACAAGGGGCAGAAATTCAGCCGGAGAAATTCGGCCGGAGTTGGCGCCACCGTTTTCGCATCGGTCCGGGTCTTTCGCCGGACCTGCCCGGCCACCGGTCATTCTCGCCATTCGGTGCGTCGGCGAGGTGCGTCGGCTTGGGTGCTCAATCGTCGTTTCCTTCCCTTCAGCCTCTCATGCCGACCCCGCGGCGCGGGAGTGCGCAAGCCGACGCGCGGCGCTCCGCCCGCAACGTAGACACTGTCTACCTCCCTCTGGTAGACAGTGTCTATGCTCGGACCTACGCCTGGACCTACGCCTGGACCCACCCCTGGCTCCACGCCTGCGCCCCTGCCCGCGAGTGACGACCAGGAGGCCGGCCTGCGCGCCCGCCTGGTGGACGTCGGTGTCGACCTCGTGACCCGAGAGGGAATCCAGGCACTGTCCCTGCGCGAGATCGCCCGCCGCGCCGGGGTCTCGCACGGGGCGCCACGCCGCTACTTCCCGACCCATCTGTCCCTGCTGTCCGCCATCGCCCGCCGGGGCTTCGCCGACCTGGCCGCCCGGATCGCCGAAGCGACCCCGGACGACGGCAACCGGGACGGCCGGCGGGTCGCCCGCGCCCAACTCCTCGCGCTGGGACGGGTCTATCTGGACTTCGCCCTCACCCAGCGCGGCATGTACGAGCTGATGTTCCGTCACGACCTCCTGGAGAGCAACGAGCTCGGCCTCCGGGACACCACCCTGCCGCTCTTCGACGTACTCGTCGGGCTCGTCACCCGGGCACGGCCGCAGCCGGACGGGGAACCGGCCGTACCACCGGCGGTCGTCGCGGGCGCGCTGTGGGGAAATCTGCACGGCATCGCCCAGCTGTGGGGCTGGGGCAGCCTGCAACTCGCCACCGGGGCCGAGGATGTGGCGCCACTGCTCCGCGCCGCGCTCGACGCACACCTCGGGCCGGAGGCGGCGGACCGGTGACCTCAGCAACGCACCCCGAGCCCCGTCCTCAGCCCCCCGCCCCACCCCCCGGCGGCACCCCTCACCAGCCCGCTCACCAACCCGCTCACCGACCCCCTCGCCACCGCCGCCTCACCCTCACCGGCAGCATCACCGGAGCCGTGATCGTCGCCCTCGACGGCACCGTACTGACCGTCGCCCAGCCCACCCTCCAACGCGACCTGCACGCCTCCTTCGTCCAGGTCCAGTGGACGAGCACCGGCTACCTCGTCGCCGTGGCGAGCCTGCTGGTTTTCGCGGGCCGCCTCGGCGACCGGTACGGCCACCAACGGGTCTTCGCCACCGGCATCCTGGGCTTCGGCGTCACCTCGGCAGGGATCGGCCTGGCGACCGGCATCGGCTGGGTGATCGGTCTGCGGATCGTCCAAGGGGTCTTCGGTGCACTGCTGCAACCGGCCACCCTCGGCATGCTGCGCGCCGCGTATCCGTCCGACAAGCTCGCCATGCCCCTCGCGCTGCAGACGAGCGCCATCGGGCTGGCGGCCGCCGCGGGCCCGGTCCTCGGTGGCGCGCTGACCGCCCACCTCGGCTGGCGGTCCGTCTTCTTCCTCAACGTCGTACCCGCGCTGGTCATCGGCGTACTGGCATTGCTCGTACGGATGCCGACGCCGCGCGGGACCGCCGCCGTCCGGCTCGACCTGCCCGGCGCCGCTCTGCTCGCGATTGCCCTGGCGTGCCTGGTGCACACCCTCGTCGGGATACCGGAATCCGGCTGGACGGCGGGGACCGCACTCGGACTGGTCGCCGTCACGGCCGCCGGCGCCGCCTTCGTCCGGCACGAACGGCGTACAGCCGGGCCGCTGGTGCCGCCCCACGTCCTCGGATCGGCAACCGTCGCCGCGGCCCTCGCCGTTCTCCTCGCCGCCTCGTCGGCGATGTTCGGCACGCTGTTCGTCGGCACCTACTTCCTGCAGGACGTCCTGGCCCTGGACCCGTTCCAGAGCAGTCTGCGCGCACTGCCCCTGGCCGTGATGATGGTGCTGAGCGCGCCCGCCTCGGCCGTACTGCAACGCCGGCACGGCCCCCGCCGGACGACCGCCGCGGGGATGGTCCTCCTCGGCCTCGGCATCCTTCTCCTCTCCCGCCTCGACGCGTCCTCGACGACGGTGCCGATCAGCGGCGGATTCCTGCTTCTGGGCGCCGGCTTCGGCACGGTGATGGTCACCGCGACGGCCGTCATCGTCCGTCATGCCTCGGTGGCCGACGCCGGGGTCTCCGGTGGCCTCCAGCAGACCGCGATGAACGTCGGCCCGGCCCTGGGCCTCGCCGCCGCAACCATGCTGCTGACCCTCACCGCACCGGGCAACGGGGGCGGTCGGCAGCCGGTCGCCGACGGTACCCACTGGGCCGGCCCGGCCTTCACCTCGGCAATGGGCGCCACACTCACCGCCCTGGCCACCGTCGCGGCCATCGGCGCCCTGATCGCCCTCAGACTGCCCGGCCGGACCGGTCCCCGTCGCAAGGGGTGACCCACCCGGGATCCGGCCGCCCCAGTGGCCATGGGCGCCCGCCCGGCTCCGGGAAGGTGCTGGGCCTCAGCGCGCTGAAGCCCACATGACCGAGCCCCGGCGCGCCGAGCACCACAGCCGGCGCCGCGCCTCACGACGGCAGGTCCCCGAGGAACCGCCGCAGGTGCCCCAGCCACTCCGCGCGGTCCGCCTCGTCCAGGATGTGGGCGCCGCCCGGGATCTCGACCGTCGTGGCTCCGGCGATTCCCGCGGCGAGCCGACGCGGGCTGTCGGGCAGCACGAGCCGGTCGCCGGTCGGCACCGCCACCAGCGTGGGCACGCGCACCTGCTCGAGGTCGTCGCGGACGTCCAGGCGCGTGATCAGCTCGAAGTGGGCCGACATCCCGGTGGGCATCCCGGCCAGCGCGCCGTCGACGGCCGCCTCGACGTCCTTTGGGGACATCGTGGTGAGTTGGCGCTCCGAGAGGCAGGAGAGCACCGCGAGCCGGGCCACGGCCCGCCATTCGCCCGCCTTCCCAAGGACGGCGATGAGCTGCGCCGCGCCGCCGACTACGGGGTCGGCGACGGCGAATCCGGCGGTGAGCGCGAGGGCCGTGACGCGTTCGGGGTGCCGGGTCGCGGCCCGGACCGCCACGGCGCAGCCCAGCGATTCGCCGATCACGACGAACCGTTCGTGCCCGCGCTCGACGGCCGCGGCCACCAGTGCGTCGGCGAGCGCGTCGAGGTCGAGCGGCGCGTCCGGGAGGGGCGTACGGCCGACGCCCGGGTAGGACGGGCCGATCACCGTATGGTCCCGTGCCAGATCGTCGAGAACGAGACCGAAGTTGCCCTCGATGCCGCCGCCCGCACCGTGCGCGAGGAGCAGCGCGGGTCCGCTGCCCCGTACGTCGACCTCGAGTTGGTAGGGGCGTGCCGGGAGAAATGCCTTTTCAGATGCCATGGCCAGGACGCTAAACTCCGACATCGGTGTCAGAGTCAAGTCGTCGCGTCGTCGAGCCGGCCGGAGAGGGTTTCCCTTGCGGATGAAGGAGATGGTCCACCGTTCCGGCGTGCACGAACGCTTGCTGCGCTACTACGAGGAGCAGGGCCTGCTCACTCCCGAGCGCCTTCCCAGCGGCTACCGCGAGTACAGCGAGGCGGACCTGGAGACCGTGCGCCGCATCCGCGGCCTGCTGACGGCCGGCCTGTCGACCGCCGTCATCGCCCAGGTTCTCCCCTGCATCCGCGACGACGGCGGCCGTCTCGCGCCCACCTGCCCCGACCTGGTCGGCCGGCTCAGGGGCGAACGGGAGCGCATGACCCGCGAGATCCAGGCCCTGCGCACCTCCCGCGCCCTCCTCGACACCGTGCTCGACGCCGCTCCGCAGGACCTCGCCCGCCAGGCGGACTGAGGCGGGCCTCCGGACGGTGGCGCGAACGGGGGCATGCACCAAGAGGACCCGGGGGCCTGCACCAGTGCGGCGACGTTCCCGACGCGTGAGGCTGAACGGGCAGTTGCCGAGCCGTACTTGGGGGAAGTCGTGGTCATCTCCGCCTCATCATCGTTGCGCAGCCGGACCCTGAACCGCTGCGGTGTTAGGGCGGGAGTGGCAGCCGTCTGCTGCGGCCTGCTGCTGACTGGGCCGGCCGTCGCCACCGCCGCCGCTTCGCCCGCCGCCCACGCCCAGGCGCAGGCCCAGGCCCAGGCCCAGCATGAAGAGCGTGGCCGGGGCACGCTGGTCTCCGCCGAGAAGCTGTACACGCTCGCCACCCCGCGGGCCGTGGCCGCCGAGCTGAGGGCGGCCGGGTTCGACGACGACACCGTCGAACACGGCGTGGTCGCCTATCGGCTGGTCTACCGGACACTCGATGCGTACGGCCGGCCCACCACGGCGAGCGGGCTGTTCACCCTCCCGCTCCACAGCGAGGCACGGTTGCGGGCGGTCTCCTTCGCCCACGGCACCGGCAGCCACAAGGACGATTCCCCCTCCATGCGGCGCGGCGGCTTCGTCTCCGCCCCGGTGATCGCGCACGCGGCGGCCGGTACCGCGGGGGTCGCGCCCGACTATCTGGGGATGGGCACCGGACCCGGCCTGCACCCCTGGATGGACATCGCCTCCGAGACCACGGCCTCCCTGGACATGCTGCGCGCGGCCCGCGCCTTCGCGCCCCGCACCGGACATGTGCTGGAGCGTGACGTCATGGTCACCGGCTTCTCCCAGGGCGCCTCGGCGGCGCTGGGGCTCGGCCGGGCCCTGGAGGCGGGTGCGGACCGCTGGTTCAGGCTGGGCGCGCTGGCACCGGTCAGCGGCGCGTACGACTTCGGCGGCGCGGAGCTGCCCGCGCTGCTCGACGGCAGGCTGGAACCCAAGTCCAGTGTGCTCTACGCGGCGTACACACTGGTCGCGTTCAACCGGCTCCACCACATCTACGACCGCCCCGGCGAGGTCTTCCGAGCCCCTTACGACAGGACCGTCGAGGCGCTCTTCGACGGCGCCCACACGGGAGAGCAGCTGATGCGGGGCACCCCCGACGCCCTCGACGAACTGCTCACCGAGCACGGCCGCGAAGTGCTCGCGCATCCCACGGGGCCGCTGGCGACGGCACTGCGCACGACCGACGCCGTATGCACCGACTGGGCCCCCCGCGCCCCGGTCCGGCTGTACATGGCGACCGGGGACGAGCAGGCCGCCACCGCCAACACCGAGCACTGCCGGGCGGCTCTGCTCAGGAACGGGGTAAACGCTCCGGTCGTCGATCTCGGCGAGGCCGACCATCACGGATCCCGCCACCTGGGATCCAATGTCGCGGCCACGTCGGCGATCGTGCGCTGGTTCGGTGAGTGGGACCGCCGGTGACCACACAGTCGCCCGCGCGGATGTCGGCACCGTCACCCCGACACACCCCCACTTTTGCTAGCGCTTGCTTGCAATAGTTAGCACTGGCGTGCACCATGGAGTCATGGCATCACTCAACGTCGGCAATCTCGGTGAGTTCCTGCGGGAGCAGCGGCGCACGGCGCAGCTGAGTCTGCGGCAGCTCGCGGATGCGGCGGGGGTGTCCAACCCGTATCTCAGCCAGATTGAGCGCGGCTTGCGCAAGCCGAGTGCGGAGATTCTGCAGCAGCTGGCCAAGGCACTGCGGATTTCTGCCGAGACGCTGTATGTCCAGGCCGGGATCCTCGATGAGCGACAGGGTCTTGATGGGGTCGAGGTGCAGACCGCGATACGCACCGACCCATCGCTGAACGAGAAGCAGAAGCAGGTCCTGCTGCAGATCTACGAGTCCTTCCGCAAGGAGAACGGACTCGGGAGCGGCGCGGACCGCACTGCAAACGGGCGAGAGAACGGGCGCGGATCGGGCTCTCCTGAGTCAGAGGCCGACGGCGGCCCGCACGCCACCTGAGCAACCGAATTCGTTTCCAGGAGGAAGAACGCATGGCCATCACCGATGACCTCCGCAAGACCGTCACCGACGCGACCCCTCTGTACGCCCTGGCCGGCGCCGCCGATCTGGCCGCCGAGAAGCTCGGCGAGGTGCCGACGCTGGTCGAGAAGATCCGCGCCGAGGCCCCCAAGCGCTTCGAGGCGGTACGGGCCACCGACCCCAAGGACGTGCAGGACCGATTCGCCAAGCAGGCCAAGGACGCCCAGGAGAAGCTGACCGAGCTGCTGGGCTCGCTGGACGGCGACCTGAAGAAGATCCGCGACCGGGCCCAGGAGATTGCGCTGCAGGGCGTCGGCCGGGCCGCCGAGGTCGCCGTGCAGGCGCGCGAGACGTATGACGAGCTGGCCGAGCGGGGCCGCGGTGCGGTGGAGACCTGGCGCGGGCAGACCGCCGACCACGTCGAGGACCTGGCGGTGGCGATCGAGCCGGAGTCGGCCGCGAAGTCCGAGCCCCAGTCGCAGTCGACGGTGAGCAGCGACGCGGCCACGGCGAAGCCCGCCACGGCGAACGGCACGAAGGCCACGGACGGCAAGCCGGCCGGGGCCAAGAAGACCGCCGCTCCGACGGCGCGCAAGCCGGTGGCGAAGAAGACCACGCCGCCCGCGGCCAAGTGACTTCTGTCACTTTGCGGTGAGCGGGGCCGGGCCGGGCACACTTCGGGTGCCCGGCCCGTTGGTTGGGTACGGTGGGCCGCGTAGGGCGGCCAGAGACCGATACCGGTGGAACGAATGGTGGTGGCAGCGTGCTTTTGTCCGGGTTCTATGGCCTTCTGTACTGGGTGCAGACGGCCCTCGGCGTGTACGCCGCCGTGATGCTGATCGACGCCGCGGTACGCCGCGATGACGCCTATCGCGCTGCCGACAAGCAGAACAAGGGCATGTGGCTGATTTTCCTCGGCCTGGCCACGGTGCTGCTCTTCCTGATGCCCTTCGATGCCTTTCTGCCGATCCTCGGCCTGATCGCCGTGATCGTCTACACCGTGGATGTCCGCCCGGCGCTCCGGCAGGTCAGCGGCGGCGGCCGCGGCCCGCGCCGCGGCGGCTCCAGCTCGGACGGGCCGTACGGGCCCTACAACGGCAATCGGTAAGCAGCAACCGACAACGGCCCCTGCCCCGGCCCACCCCGCCGCGGGGTGCCCCTAGTGGCGATCCAGCAGCAGCACGGCCACGTCGTCCGTCAGCTCGCCGCCGTTCAGATCGCGCACTTCCCGCACCGACGCATCCAGCAGCTCCTCGCCCCGCAGGCCGGCCGCCATCTGGCGGCCGACCAGGTCGGTCATGCCGTCCTGGCCCAGGCGCTGGTTGCCCTCGCCGATCCGGCCCTCGATCAGGCCGTCGGTGTACATCATCAGGCTCCAGGAGCCACCCAGCTCCACCTGCCGACGCGCCCAGCGGGCGTGCGGCAGCAGGCCGAGCGCCGGGCCGCCGAATTCGTACGGGAGCAGGCGCGGCGGCTGGCCCGCGCGGGCCAGCAGCGGCGCGGGGTGGCCGGCCAGGCACAGGCCGGCGCGGCGGCCGTCGGCGGAGATGTCGACGGTGCACAGGGTGGCGAAGATCTCGTCGTCGGAGCGTTCGTGCTCCAGCACCTTCTGGAGGGTGGCGAGGAGTTCGTCGCCGCACAGCCCGGCGAAGGTCAGCGCGCGCCAGGCGATGCGGAGTTCGACGCCGAGGGCGGCCTCGTCGGGGCCGTGGCCGCAGACGTCGCCGATCATGGCGTGAACGGTGCCGTCCGGGGTGCGGACGGTGTCGTAGAAGTCGCCGCCGAGCAGCGCGCGGCTGCGGCCGGGGCGGTAGCAGGCGGCGAAGCGCAGGTCGGAGCCGTCGAGCAGCGGGGTGGGCAGCAGGCCGCGCTCCAGGCGGGCGTTCTCCTGCGCGAGCATCCGGGACTCGGTGAGCTGGTGCTGGGCGCGGTCGGCGCGTTTGCGTTCGACGGCATAGCGGACGGCGCGGCTGAGCACGGCGCCGTCCAGCTCGTCGCGGAAGAGGTAGTCCTGGGCGCCGACGCGTACGGCCTCGGCGGCGCGCTCCGCGTCCGTCTCGGAGGTGAGCACCAGTACGGCCTGCGCGGGCGCCATCCGCAGCACCTCACGCAGCGCGCCCAGCTCGTCGCCGGGGCAGCCGGGGTCGGCCGTGTCGCAGTCGGCGTGCTCGGGCGGGGCCAGGTCCAGCAGGATGCACTGCACATCGTCGGTGAGCAGCCGCTCGGCCTCGGTGAGGTTACGGGCGGTGCGCAGGCGGACCGCGCGGCCCGCCCAGTCCCACATCTCGGGGACGGGGCTGTTGGGGTCCTCGCCTATGAGGAGCAGGGTCAGGCCCTGGGGCAGTGCGCCGTGGCCGGAACCGTCCACGGTCACCGCGGCGTCCGTGCCCTGGGAGGAGGCATTGCCCGCCACCGGTGCGACGGCCGTCTGCGCGGCATCCGCGCAGGCGTCATCCACCGGTCCTGCCTGGTGCGGCAGCACGGCCGTCCGCTCGTGCGGTACGGGTACGGGCATTCCTCAGTTCCTTCCCTCCCCCCGAGGGTGCGGCGGCGCGCCGAGCGACGCGCCACCGTGCCCGATTCCACGCCACCTATCGGTCAAATGAGCGAGGCGCTGCCGAGCACTGAGAGGCGACCATAGCGCCAGCGACGAGAGATATGGAATGGCCGACGGCAATCGGCCAATGTCATATGCGGCATCTCATCTGCGGTTTGACGCAGGTCGGGAGGAAAGCGGAATGACGAACATCACCCCGACTGACCGAATCCTGACCGTGGGCAGTTACGTGACGTTAACCGCCCGATACCGATCAATCCGGTCATTTATCGGTGGCCCAGGTCACGCTCCGGCGCGTCGGCGTCCGGCCGTACGACACCCAGGATCGGCATCGAGCCGGCACCGGTGATCGTCACCTGGCGGCCCGGCCGCGGGGCGTGCACGATCGCGCCGTCGCCGAGGTACATCCCGACATGGCTGGCGTCCGAGAAGTAAATGATCAGGTCGCCCGGCCGCATGTCCTTGATCGCGACCCGGTGCAGCTGCCGCCACTGCTCCTGCGAGGTCCGCGGAATCGTCGTACCGCCGGCCTGCCACGCGCGCAGGGTCAGCCCGGAGCAGTCAAAGGTGTCCGGCCCTTCGGCGCCCCACACATAGTCCTTGCCGATCTGTGACGTGGCATACGCGACCGCCTTTTTGCCGAAGCGGGACGCTTTGTTGCTGATCTCCTTCAGCACACCGGAGTCGAGCCATTTCTGCTGTGTGCGGAATGCCTCCTCGTCCTCCAGCTTCTTCAGCCGGTCCTTTTCCTTGGCGGCCAGCCGGGATTCGAGTTTCTTCGCCGCGTCAATCTTTTTCTTGATGTCCCGCCGCGCGCTTTCCTTCTTCTTACGGTGCGCCTCGAGCCGCTCCCAGCGGTCCGTCGCGGCCTGTGAATAGTCCTCCAACTCGCCCTTCGTCCGGGAGAGTTGAGTGATCACGCCGCGGGCGGCCTGCTGCGCCTTACGGACCAGGGTGGCGTCGTCGAGAAAGGCACCGGAGTCGGCGCCGAGCATCAGCTTGGCCTCGGAGGGCATTCCGCCGCCGCGGTACTGGGCGCTGGCCAGCGCGCCCGCCTGGCGCTTGAGGGCGGCGAGCCGCTGCTGGGTGCGGTCGATGTTCCGGGCGAGCTTGACGATCTCTTTCTGCTGGAGCTCGACCTGTTCCTTGGCGCCGTTATAGGCGTCGGTGGCCCGCTCCGCCTTGCGGTAGAGAGCGTCGATCTTCTTCCGTACGTCCTGAAGGCGCTTGAGCGAGGCCTCGGCGGAATCCGCCCCTCGCTCCGCCCCCGGCTTCGCGTCCCGCGCGTCCCCCGGCTTCGGGTCCGCGTACGCCTGTGACGCCGTTCCGCCGAGCAGCCCCATCGCGCACAGGACCACGGCCGTGCACGTCACGACCCGGCCACCCCGCACACCCCGCATGCCCCGAATGCCCTGCCGTGCCCCCTGGCTCCCCACCAGACACCTCCGGTCGTTCCGCACCGATTCGTGTGTTCGTCTCCCGCGCGGATGCTGCCATACCTACCGGTAATTCAACAGGGCGACGGGCCGTCCCGTCGGGGCGCGGACGGGCGTTCGCGCGGCCGTCCGCACAACCCTCCGCGCGCCGCGGAACGGAATGGGGCAATCCATTTCGTTCCACTGCCTTGCGGACAATCCTGCTGATGCTTTTGACAACCGAAAAATGAGGGGGAAGGGGAAACAGGCGCAGCAATTCGCTGAAGTCGCCGACGGTTGGCCTCTCGGACCTGGCCGCCACGGTCGGCACCCGGACGGGGTTCCCCACCTGACGGCCGAGGTTCACCTTGCGTTCACTCTCCTCCATCGGCGGCTTCACCTGACCTGCCTAATTTCGGCCGTGCCGAGTGCGCATCACGCCCGGATGGCAAGCGCGACACGGCCGATCGACGCGAGAAAAGCGGCGGTCATCCCACCCTCAAAGGCTCATCCCCCAAGCACGCCGACGAAGCGGCGCGCCCCAGGAAGGAACTCTCGACAGTGAAGCTTCAGCGCAAGAACCGGGTTCGCGCCCTCGCCGTTGGCGCTCTCGCCGTCTCCGGTGCCCTGGCCCTGACGGCGTGCGGCTCCGACGACACCAGCGGCTCCAGCGGTGGTGGCGGTGCCGCCAAGGCCGCGAACATCAAGTGTGAGGGCAAGGGCAAGCTGCTCGCGTCCGGCTCCTCCGCGCAGAAGAACGCCATGGACGTCTGGGTCCAGAACTACGCGGGCGCCTGCAAGGGCACCGAGATCAACTACCAGCCCACCGGCTCCGGCGCGGGCGTCACCACCTTCCTCCAGGGCCAGACCGCCTTCGCGGGCTCCGACTCGGCGCTCAAGCCCGAGGAGATCGCGAAGTCGAAGAAGGTCTGCAAGGGCGGCCAGGCGATCGACCTCCCGATGGTCGGCGGCCCGATCGCGGTCGGCTACAACGTCCCCGGCGTGGACAACCTCGTCCTGGACGCCCCGACCCTGGCGAAGATCTTCGACGCGAAGATCACCAACTGGAACGACGCCGCCATCAAGAAGCTGAACCCCGGCGCCAAGCTCCCGGACCTCAAGATCCAGGCGTTCCACCGCTCCGACGACTCGGGCACGACGGACAACTTCACCAAGTACCTCAAGGCCGCCGCCCCCGGCGACTGGAAGCACGAGCCCGCCAAGAAGTGGGAGGGCACCGGCGGCCAGGCCGCCTCCGGCTCCTCCGGCGTCTCCTCGCAGGTCAAGCAGACCAGCGGCGCGATCTCGTACTTCGAGCTGTCCTACGCGACCTCCGGCAAGATCCCCACGGTCAAGCTGGACACCGGCGCCAAGGCCCCGGTCGAGGCCACCGTCGGCAACGCCTCCAAGGCGATCTCCGAGGCCAAGCCGGCCGGCGAGGGCAACGACCTGGCCCTGAAGCTCAACTACACCACCAAGGCCGAGGGCGCATACCCGATCACCCTGGTGACGTACGAGATCGCCTGCGACAAGGGCAACAAGGCGGCAACCCTGCCGGCCACCAAGTCCTTCCTGACCTACGTCTCCAGCAAGGACGGCCAGGCCGCCCTCAAGGCGCTCGGCTACGCCCCGCTGCCCATCGAGATCGCCGACAAGGTCCGCAAGACCGTCGCCACGCTCTCCTGACCCTCCGGGCGGCGGCCGCACCCACGGTGTGGCCACCGCCCGTCCGGTGCACCGCCGCGCCAGGAGCCCTCGCCGGCTCCGCAGACCGGAGAAACCATGAATTCCACTGCTACGAAAACCGACACGCCACCACCGCCGCCTTCGGGGACCGACGGCGTCGCCGCCATATCCGGCAAGGCCGTCCGCCCCGGTGACCGGATCTTCCTCGGGCTCTCCCGCGGCTCCGGTATCGCCCTCCTGGTGATCATGGCAGCCATCGCCGCCTTCCTCACCTACCGGTCCGTGATCGCCATCTCCGGCGACAAGGCCAACTTCTTCACCACCCTCGACTGGAACGCCAGCGGCCCGGAGCCGAAGTTCGGCATCGCCGTCCTGGCCTTCGGCACGGTCGTCAGCTCGGTGATCGCGATGGCCATCGCGGTCCCGGTCGCGGTCGGCATCGCGCTGTTCATCTCGCACTACGCCCCGCGCAAGCTGGCCTCGACGCTCGGCTATGTCATCGACCTGCTCGCCGCGGTGCCCAGCATCGTCTACGGCCTGTGGGGCGCGCTCTTCCTCGTACCGCATCTGACCGGCCTCTACAGCTGGCTCGACGACTACCTCGGCTGGACCGGCATCTTCGCCTACGGCGACGGCGCCGCCCGCTCGCTGTTCACCGTCGGCATCCTCCTCGCGATCATGATCCTGCCGATCGTGACCAGCGTCAGCCGCGAGGTCTTCCTCCAGGCCCCGAAGATGCACGAGGAGGCGGCCCTCGCGCTCGGCGCCACCCGCTGGGAAGTCATCCGGATGTCGGTGCTCCCCTTCGGCCGCTCCGGCGTGATCAGCGCCTCCATGCTCGGCCTGGGCCGCGCGCTCGGCGAGACGATGGCCGTCGCCACGGTCCTCTCCTCGAGCTTCAGCATCGGGCTCAGCCTGCTGGACCCGGGCGGCGGCACCTTCGCCCAGAACATCGCCAGCAAGTTCAGCGAGGCCGATGCCTTCGGCCAGGACGCCCTGATCGCGTCCGGCCTCGTCCTCTTCGTGATCACGCTGCTCGTCAACGGCGCGGCCCGCCTGATCATCGCCCGCCGCAAGGAGTACTCGGGAGCCGCCGCATGACCGCCGTAACGGACCGGCCCACGGTCACCAATGGCAGCGCTCCGCGCCCCGTCTCCCTCAAGCAGGCCCGGCTGCCCCGCTGGACCCCGCCGGTCCTCGCGCTGGTCGCGGCCGGCGCGGGCTGCGGCATCGGCCTCGGCGCCGGCCTGGACAGCAGGATCCAGTGGGGCCTGATCGCCGCCCTGGTCTTCGTCTTCGGTACGTACGCCCTGTCCGCGGCCGTCGAAGGCGGCCGGCAGGCCAAGGACCGGCTGGCCACCAGCATGGTCTGGACGGCCTTCCTGCTCGCCGTCATCCCGCTCGCCTCCCTCCTGTGGGAGACCGTCGCCCGCGGCAGCAACGTCCTGGACGGCTATTTCCTGTCCCACTCGATGGGCACCCTCCCGGACGCGATGGCCGGCGGCGGTATCTACCACGCGATCATCGGCACCCTGGAGCAGGTGGGCCTGGCGACCCTGATCGCCGCGCCGATCGGCCTGCTCACCGCGATCTACCTCGTCGAATACGGGCGCGGCAAGCTCGCCAAGGTCGTCACGTTCTTCGTCGACGTGATGACCGGCATCCCGTCCATCGTGGCCGGCCTGTTCATCCTGTCCGTCTGGATCCTGGTCCTCCGCTTCGGCCCGTCCGGCTTCGCCGGCGCGATGTCCCTGGCGATCCTGATGATGCCGGTCGTCGTCCGCTCCACCGAGGAGATGCTCAAGCTCGTCCCCAACGAGCTGCGCGAGGCCTCCCTCGCCCTGGGCATCCCCAAGTGGCGCACCATCCTCAAGGTCGTCCTCCCCACCTCCATCGGCGGGATCACGACCGGTGTGATGCTCGCCATCGCCCGTATCGCCGGTGAGACCGCCCCGGTGCTGCTCCTGGTGTGGGGCGCGAAGACGATCAACAACAACCCCTTCGAAGGCGCCCAGCAGTCGCTGCCGCTGTATGTGTTCCAGCAGTGGCAGATCGGCACCGACGCCGCGTACGACCGCGCCTGGGCAGCGGCGCTCGTCCTCATCGCCTTCGTCATGATCCTCAACCTGGTGGCCCGCGGCATCGCCCGCTGGAAGGCCCCCAAGACCGGTCGCTGACGCGGCCTTCAGCGACACGAAAGAAGCAGTGATCCCCATGGCCAAGCGAATCGACATCAGCGGCCTCTCCGCCTTCTACGGCAGCCACAAGGCCATCGACGACATCTCCATGACCATCGAGCCGCGCTCGGTGACCGCCTTCATCGGCCCGTCCGGCTGCGGCAAGTCGACGTTCCTGCGCACCCTGAACCGTATGCACGAGGTCACCCCCGGCGGCCGCGTCGAGGGCAAGGTGATGCTGGACGACGAGAACCTCTACGGCTCCGGTGTCGACCCGGTCGCCGTCCGCCGCACCGTCGGCATGGTCTTCCAGCGCCCCAACCCGTTCCCCACCATGTCGATCTTCGACAATGTGGCCGCCGGCCTGCGCCTGAACGGCTCGTACAAGAAGAGCGAGCTCAAGGACATCGTCGAGAAGTCCCTCAAGGGCGCCAACCTCTGGAACGAGGTCAAGGACCGCCTGAACAAGCCCGGCTCGGGCCTCTCCGGCGGTCAGCAGCAGCGGCTGTGCATCGCCCGCGCCATCGCCGTGGAGCCGCAGGTCCTCCTCATGGACGAGCCCTGCTCCGCCCTCGACCCGATCTCCACCCTCGCCATCGAGGACCTGATCGGCGAGCTCAAGGAGCGCTTCACGATCGTCATCGTGACGCACAACATGCAGCAGGCCGCCCGCGTCTCGGACCGAACGGCGTTCTTCAACCTCGCGGCCGTCGGCAAGCCCGGCAAGCTGATCGAGATCGACGAGACCGAGCGGATCTTCTCCAACCCGTCGGTGCAGGCCACGGAGGACTACATCTCCGGCCGCTTCGGCTAGGCCCCCGGCCGCCTCGGCCGGGACCTCTCCCGGCCGACGCCCCCCGAGCGTCCTGCGGTGCTGCATGGCGGTGCCACCGCAAGGCGAAGAGCCCGCCCCCCTTCCCGGGGGGCGGGCCCATCTTCTTTCGTACGTCGGCTTCGTACGTCGGCTTCGTACCGCCGACTGCGTACCGCCGGCGCTGCGCTAGGCGAACGCCAGCTGAATGATCCAGTACGACAGCGCGGCAACGCCCGCCGCCGCCGGCATGGTGATGAACCAGCCCATCACGATGTTCTTGGCCACGCCCCAGCGCACCGCGCGCGAGCCCTTGGTCGAGCCGACGCCCATGATCCCGGCCGTGATGACATGCGTCGTGGAGATCGGCGCGTGGAACATGAAGGACGCGGTGTACATGACCGAGGCGGCCGTGGTCTCCGCGGCGAAGCCCTGCGGCGGGTCCAGCTCGATGATCCGGCGGCCGAGGGTGCGCATGATCCGCCAGCCGCCCGCGTACGTACCGAGCGAGAGCGTGATCGCACAGGCCAGCTTGACCCAGATCGGAATGGCATCGTTGGCGTCCTCGACATCGGCGATGACCAGGGCCATCACCACGACACCCATGGTCTTCTGGGCGTCCTGCAGACCGTGGCCCAGCGCCATGCCCGCCGCCGAGACGGTCTGCGCTATGCGGAAGCCCCGCTTGGCCTTGTGCGGATTGGCCTTACGGAACATCCAGAGGATCAGGACCATCACCAGATAGCCGAGCACCAGGCCGACGACCGGCGAGATGAACATCGGCAGGACGACCTTCTCGACCACTCCGGTCCAGATCACCTCGGTGCCGCCGGCCAGCGCCGCGCCGACCATGCCGCCGAACAGTGCGTGCGAGGACGACGACGGCAGACCGAAGTACCAGGTGACGAGGTTCCAGACCACCGCGCCGAGCAGCGCGGCGAAGAGGATGCCCATCCCCTTGTTGCCCTGCGGCGTGGCGATCAGCCCCTCGCTGACCGTCTTGGCGACCCCGCTGCCCAGAAAGGCACCGGCGAGGTTCATCACGGCGGCCATCGCGAGCGCGGCCCGCGGGGTCAGCGCCCGCGTCGAGACCGAGGTCGCAATCGCGTTCGCCGAGTCATGGAAGCCGTTGGTGTACGTGAAACCGAGCGCGACCGCAATGGTCACGACAAGCGCGAAGGTATCCATGGCCGGGGCTCAGGATTCCTTTACCGCGATGGTCTCGACGGTGTTGGCGACGTGCTCGAAAGCGTCCGCCGCCTCCTCCAGGATGTCCACGATCTGCTTGAGCTTGAGCACCTCGATGGCGTCGTACTTGCCGTTGAAGAGGTGCGCGAGCAGCTTGCGGTGGATCTGGTCGGCCTGGTTCTCGAGGCGGTTGACCTCGATCCAGTACTCGGTGAGGTTCGACATCGTCCGCAGATTCGGCATCGCCTCGGCGGTCAGCTCCGCCGCCCGCGCCAGCACCTCGATCTGCTGGTCGACGCCCTTGGGCAGCTCCTCGACCTTGTACAGAACGACAAGATCGACGGCCTCCTCCATGAAGTCCATGATGTCGTCGAGCGACGAAGCGAGGTTGTAGATGTCCTCGCGGTCGAACGGCGTGATGAAGGACGAGTTGAGCTGGTGGAAGATCGCGTGTGTCGCGTCGTCCCCGGCGTGCTCCGCCGCCCGCATCCTCTCGGCGATCTCTGCCCGCGCGGAGGCGTCCGCCCCGAGCAGTTCCATCAGGAGCTTGGAGCCCGTGACGATGTTGTCCGCAGAGGCGGCGAACATGTCGTAGAAGCTCGTCTCCCTGGGGGTCAGACGAAAGCGCACGTGAAATCCTCGGGGTGCATCGGATTCGGTCGAGTTGATGCTAGGCGCATCATCCAGCCACAGCTAACCGGCATTCCTTCAGTGTCGCCCATCGGGCAGCATGCTCTGCACGGGGTACCGCCGATGCCCGGAACATTCGGTACAATATACCCACCAGGGGTATACGGATCGCCTGTAAAGCTCGCCTGTTGAGCTCACCTGTATACGGAACGCCCAAATACCACGGGAGACGGCCATGACGACCACGGACGCCGACACCAACGGCACCGCCGCAGCCGCCGCGGCCAGCCACACCCCGCAGCCGAAAACCGACCCCGACACAGTGACCGATCACACGGAAACCTCTCAGTCGGGCGGCACCCACGGTTACGCCAAGCAGAAGGACGCGCACCTCAAGCGCCTGCGCCGGATCGAGGGCCAGATCCGCGGCCTCCAGCGGATGCTCGAGGAAGACGTCTACTGCATCGACATACTCACCCAGGTCTCCGCGAGTACCAAGGGCCTGCAGTCCTTCGGCCTCCAGCTTCTCGAGGAACACCTGCGGCACTGCGTCGCCGACGCCGCCACCAAGGGCCCCGAGGCGATCGAGGCCAAGGTCCAGGAAGCGACCAAGGCCATCGAGCGGATGCTGCGCACCTGACCGGTCGCCCGCGGGAGTCGGCCGGCCTGCCCGGGCGGCCTCCTAGGGTCTGGCCGACCCGGCACACCGGGGCACCGGCCCCGCCCCACCGCCCTCGCCGTCCTCCCCGTCCACGTCCAGCACCTCGTCGATACGGTCCGGGCTGAGCCGGTCCTCCGTGGCGGCCGCGGCCGCGATCATCAACTCACCAGTCAGGTCGATCTCGACGAGGGCCACGTGGTCCTGAACCTTCGGATGACGGTGCGCGGCCACGGACAACACCTCCTCCTTCGAGCGCCTTACCACGCCTGTGATGGTCACCGCCCAGCGTAGGGACGGGCGCACGCTGCGCGCATGGCACGGAAGGACCATTTCCGCCATCCGGCAAACGCCCCCCGCAGATGTCCCAGCAGATGCCCCGCCGGCTGCCCCGACAGATGCCCCCGCAGCCGTCGCCCCGCCTTCGCCTTACGGCGCCGCGGAGGCGATCTTCCCGGCGTAGATGTCCCGCCCCTGCGGCAGACTCACCACAGCCTTCGCCCCAAAGCCGTCCAGCTCCGTGGTGGAGGTCACCGACGCCCCCTTGGGCGCCCCGTTGGCGAACTGGAACCGCTGCCGCACCTTGCGCAGCCGCCCCGCATCATCCAGATACGCATCGAACGGCACCGCATCGGTGGTGAACCCTTTCTCCGCCGCAACCAGCGCCGGCCTGCTGCGCGGCGACGCCTTCCGCGCCGCCACCCCGATGTCCGTAATGCCGCGATAGTGCCGCACCGTGACCCCGGGCAGCCGCTCCTCCCCGCGATACGTCACCCCCCGCGCGCCCCGCAGCAGTTCGGCGGCGGCCAGCGGATCGGTCACGCCGCCGGTGACCAGATTCCCGTCGACCAGCGAGGCGGTGGCCACCCGCACCCACTTGTCGGCCGGCACCCCCGCCCCCCGGTTCTTCATGAACAGCGCGCCGGGCGCGAGGATCTCGGTGACCGGCTGATGCCCCTCCTCGGGCCGGCCCGCCGGATCCGGCAGCAGGACCCGCAGCAGCCCGCTGCCCGTACGGAAGTCATAGGCCCCGGTGCCCCGGATCGCCACGCGGGTGCCGCCGCTCGCGGTCTCCATCGCCGTACGGACCCGGGCGGAGCCGGCCCGGACCAGCGCGTCGGCGCTGTGCCGGACCGCGGAGGGATCGGCGGCCCGGCCGGGCGACGCCTGGTCGTCGGCCGCGGCACCGTCGGAGGAGCAGCCCATCGCCAGCAGCCCCATGGCCAGACCCGTCCCGAACGCCACGGCCATGGTGACCGCGCCACCTCGCCTGTCCTGCACCACCATCGCGTACGAGCCCCCTCGGCCGCTGCGTTAGGGACGGCCTGTGCCGACCGCTCCGTTCAACGACCAAGACCGGGGGCCCGTCACGCAGACCCCCTCCGGGCGCGTAGCGTGGCCGGGTGCCCGACCCAGCCCGCCACGCGACCTCCACCACGGAACGCGGTTCCTTCTGCCACGCCCGCTGCGACTGCGGCTGGCGGGGTCCGGCCCGCCGCGCCCGCTCCCAGGCGCGTACGGACGCGGAGCGGCACCAGACCGTCCCCGAAGGTGACGCGAAACGCCCCCTGGAATGAGCCCGTCCGTCCCGGGAACCCCCAACGCCCGGACGGCATCTGGGTAATAGGGGAAGCAAGAGCAGCGAGCGGCATCGGACTTCACGGCCATAACGGGACGTCGTCGGACAACAGGCACCGGACGACAGCGACCCATTCCGGACACAGCGGTACGCACCGACCGTGCGCACGGACCCTGTGCACCGGCCATGCGCACCCACTGTGCACACCGGACGTCCCCCGCCACCCGATGCCCGCTTCCCCTCCGCGCGCGCCCCGCGACCGACCACCGGCCGGACAACCGGCGGGCGGGGCCGGACCGTACCAATCGAGGGGGACATCCCAGTGAAGCGGCGCACACTCCTGCAGGCGGGCAGCGGACTCGCGGCGACCTCGGTCGCCTGGGCCACCGGCTGCGACACCACGTCCGGCAAAGCGGGCGCGGCGTCCTCCGCCACAGCGGCCGCGAGCGGCGCCGGCGCGACGGGGACCAACGCGGCCTCCGCCCCTGCGGGCATCGCCAAGGGCCGGGCCACCCAGTCCTCCTGGACCGCGCTCGGCAAGAGCCTGGACGGCAAGCTCATACGCGCCTCCGACGCCGCGTACGCAACGGCCCGCCGTCTCTACAACACCCGCTACGACACCCTGAAGCCGTCGGCCGTCGCCTACGTCAAGCACCCGTCCGACATCGCCGAATGCCTCGCCTTCGCCCGCCGCTACGACACCCCGGTCGCCATCCGCAGCGGCGGCCACTCCTACGCGGGCTGGTCCAGCGGCAACGGCAAGCTCATCGTCGACGTCTCCGACCTGTCCAAGGTCGGCGCGCCCTCCGGCGGCATCACCCGCATCGGCGCCGGCGCCAAGCTCATCGACGTCTACGAGGGCCTGGCCCCGCACGGCGTGACCCTGCCCGGCGGCTCCTGCCCCACCGTCGGCATATCCGGCCTCACCCTCGGCGGCGGCCATGGCGTGGCCTCCCGCGCCTACGGCCTGACCTGCGACAGCCTCGTAGGCGCCACGATCGTCACGGCAGACGGCAAGACCCTCGACTGCGACAAGTCCCACCACTCCGACCTCTTCTGGGCGCTGCGCGGCGCAGGCAACGGCAACTTCGGCGTGGTCACCGAACTCCGCTTCCGCACCCATGCGGCGCCCCGCGCGGTGATGGCGTACATGACCTGGCCCTGGTCCAAGGCCGCGAAGGTGCTCGCCTCCTGGCAGAAGTGGGGCCCGGTGCAGGCCGACGAGATCTGGTCCGCCTGCCACCTGGACGCCCGTCCCGGCGGCACCCCCACCGTCTCCGTCGCCGCCTTCTCCCTCGGCTCGTACAACGACCTCAAGAACGCCATCGACAAACTCGCAGACCAGCCCGGCGGGCCCGGTGCCGCCACCAGCGTCCGCCTCACCCCCACCGCCTACCTGGACGCGATGGAGTCCTACGCCGGCTGCTCCTCCAAAACCACCACACAATGCCATATGCCGGGCACCCTCCCCGGCCACACCGGCGGCGGCCAACTGGGCCGCGAGACCTACGCCGCCCGCTCCCACTTCTTCGACCGTTCACTCTCCGCGGCCGGCATCCAGACCCTGATGGCCCAGATAGAGGCCGGCGGCCGCAAGGGCATAGCGGGCAATGTCGCCCTGACGGCACTGGGCGGCGCCATCAACCGCGTCGGCCGCACCGACACCGCCTTCGTCCACCGCGGATCCCGCTTCCTCGCCCAGTACTTGACCTCCTGGCCGGCCTCCGGCTCGCCGGGCTCCCGCACCGCATGGCTGAATTCGTTCCACTCCGCCATGCAGCGCCATTCCTCCGGCGCCGCCTACCAGAACTACACGGACCCGGCCCTCACCGACTGGAAGTCCGCCTACTACGGCCCGGCCGCCACCCGCCTCGCCAAGGTCAAGCAGAGCTACGACCCGCAGCGGCTGTTCAGCACGTTCCCGCAGGCGCTCTGAGGGCGTACGGCGACGGCCCGGCTCCCTGGTGAGAGCCGGGCCGTCTTATGTCTCTGGAAGGTTGGGGCCGGAACCCTGCGGCCGGCCGATACGGGACCGCTACCGGTCAGGCCGCCAGGTCCTTGTCACGGTCACGGCGCCGCGACGGCACCGCCGAGCCGCCGGCGACCACACGCTCACCCTCGGCATCGAGACCGCCGTGTCCGCCGTGACCGCCCCCACGCGCCTCACCGGCCACGCCGGATGCCGCCCCACCGCCCGGCGCCCGCACCAGCCACGCGATCCCGCCGACCCGCGACCGCCCGATCGCCGTCATCAGCGGTACGAGCAACGCCTGCGCCACCGGCGCGAGCAGCAGCGCCACGGCCGTACCCAGCGCGAACCCGCCCACCACATCGGTCGGGTAGTGCACGCCCATGTAGACCCGGCAGAACCCCTCCGCCAGCGCCAGCGCGATCCCGATCAGCCCGTACTTCCGGCTGGCCACGAAGAGACCGACCCCCACCGCCATCGTCAACGTCGCATGATCACTCACAAACGAGTAGTCACTCTTGCCCGGAATCAACACTTCCAGCCCGGCGTGGTCCTTGAACGGCCGCGGCCGCTCCACGAACGCCCGGATCGGAATATTGGCGAGCAGCGCGATCCCGGCCGCCAGCGGCGCCCACACCAGCCCGGCGACGGCGGCGGGCGCATCGGACTTCCGCCGAGCACCCCACCATGCGATCAGACACAACACCGCGAGCCCGGCGATGATGCCGTACTCGCCGATGTACTCCATCGCGCGGTTGACCCAGTGCGGCGCCTCCTTGGCAAGGCCGTTGATGCCGTCGAGCACGTCGACATCGGGGTTCGGCCCCTCCAGTGCGAGTCCAGCCATCTGCCGCGACCCCTTACCTTTCACGCGCGCGAGCGCCTGTGTGTGCTGCCGGCCCCCGTGATCGTCGAGCGTCTGCCGCGTCCAGTGCTTCCGGCTCGGATACGTCCACACGTCCCCACGCAAGGGGAACGCGCCGCCACCCTCCGGCGTTCCACTCTCTACCGGATGATCACCAGGACGTTATCGAAGCTTGACTCATCGCCGCAGTTCAGGGCCCGTTCCGGGCCCGCTCCGCATTCCATGGTCACGCAGCATCCGCCCGCGGCAACGCTTTCGCGCCATCCGACGTGACCCGGGTCGCCCCGATGTAATCCGGCGTATCGATCTTGTCGAACCGGATCACGGCCCCGGTGTACGGCGCATTGATCATGTAGCCGCCGCCCACATACATCCCCACGTGATGGATCGACCGAGGATCCTTCAAGTCGTAGGCGAAGAACACCAGATCCCCGGGCAGCAGCTCGTCCCGCCCCGGATGCGGCCCGGCGTTCCACTGATCGTTCGCGACCCGCGGCAGCTCGATCCCCACCGAGTGGTACGCGGCCTGGGTCAGCCCCGAACAGTCGAACCGCCCGCCCTGCGCCGCCGTCCCGGTCCCGCCCCACAGATACTTCTTCCCCAGCTTCTTCTGGGCGTAGTAGATGGCGGCCGCGGCCTGCCTCGACGACGCCACCGGCCCCGTCGGCGCCTCGAAGCTCTTCGCCAGCGTCGTAATCGTCTTCACATAGTTCTGCGTCTCGCGGTACGGCGGGACCCCGTCGTACTGAATCACCCGGTACGCCCCGGCGTTATAGGCGGCGAGCATGTTGCGCGTAGCGTCCCCGGAGGCCCCCCGCACATACTTCGCCAACTCACAGTCGTACGAGGCCGCTGACGGAATGGCATCCTCCGGATTCCACACATCCCGCTTGCCGTCCCCGTTCCCGTCCACCCCGTGCGTCTGCCAGGTCCCCGGAATGAACTGCGCCATCCCCTGCGCGGCAGCGGGACTCTGCGCCTTGGGGTTCCACCCGCTCTCCTGATAGAGCTGCGCCGCCAGCAATGCTGGACTGATCGCCGGGCAGAGCGTCCCCCACTTCTGCACCAACGGCTGATACGCGGCCGGCACGGCCCCCTTGGCCAGCCCGACCGCCCGCTCCCCGGCCCCCGCCAGCCCGGCCGCCGCCGAATACGTCCCCACCACCAACAGCCCCACCAGGCAGAGCACCAGCCCCACCCCAACCCCACCCGCAACCCAGAATTTCCGCACCCCACAACCCTCCCCCATCGGCGCCGGGTTCACCGCCGTTTCCCGTACCTATGCGCGATTTACGGCCGCACGGCGGGGCGCAGGGGCGGCACGCGGGGGCGCCCGGCCGGGCCAGGCGTCCGGGCCCGGCACGGTGCCCGAGAGGCCCCCCACAACACCCCGCCCGACGAAGCCACCGCGGCGGCTCCCCCGCCCGCACACCTGACCATCCCCGGATGCGCGACACTGCTCAGGACACCGAGGACAGGACGCGCCCCATGGACCAGAACAACCCGAAGCAGATGAGCCGCCACCTGTGGTGGCGCGTCGGCTATTTCCTGTTCGCCATCCACCTCGTGGCGCTCGTCATGATCTTCGCCATGTCCCACGCCCCGAAGTAGGCGAACGGCCGCCACCCCTACCCCCCAAGGACCCCCATGTCCCTCACCTGGCACAAGGCAACCGACGACCCGAACGCCCCGGAGTACATCGAGGTCGCCTTCGCGGACGACGGCGCCGTACACCTGCGGACCAACACCGACCCCGAGAACATCGTCACCACCACCCGCACGAAATGGGACGCCTTCGTCCTCGGCGTGAAAGCAGGGGAGTTCGACCACTTCGCCGGACTCTGAGACCGACCGGGCTTCGAGGCCGAGCCGCCCCCGTTGATCATTGCTCAGGGTTATTGGCCGTGATACACACAGTGAGACATTGGGCTCAGCGGACGGTGCGAGCGCCACGCACACACCACTCCTACGGGATCCATCAAAGAAAGCCGCCGAGTCGACTTCTGATGGCGCCTTCGTCGGCGAAGATAGAGACAGACTGCGCCATCCGCGCAGCCACACAACTACCCACAAAGGGCGGTGAGTTCACACATGGCACACATGTCACACATGTTCCTTGCGGCCGAAAAGGGCGACATCACCACCATCATCGGCGGAATCGCCCCGGACTGGGGGCCGTTCGGGAGCCTGGGCAACGAAGCCCGAGTGATGGTCGAAGTGGTCATGGCGATCGCAATCCTGCTGTGCCTCGGCATCGCGATCTGGGGCGCGGCCAAGCAGCGCATCGGCGCCACCGCGCTGCGCGACACCTTCAGCGCCGAACAGGGCAAGGGCCTGATCGTGGCCGGCCTCGCCGGCGTCTTCATCATCGGCTCACTGGGGACGGTCTTCACCATCGTCTACGGCATGGCGGTCTAGGGCCACCATCCCGGCCCGTAGCCACCACCGCGCGCCACCCCCATCACCCCATCTCCCCTACCCCCACCGCACACCCCGGCACGCGCCTGTCCCGGCGCCGCCCCCGTGCGCCCCCACCCGCCATCCCTCCGCCGTCCCGTGCCCCCACTCGCCTCCACTGGCCCCACCTCCTCCGCCGAGGCCACATGCTGACGCCCACTCACCCCGGCACTGCACCCTCCCCGTCACATCTGCGCCACCCCTGCCACCAGCGGGCCGATTGGGCGGGCCGCTGCGCGGGGACAGGTGCTTCCGGAGGGAAGAAGGCCACGGCAGGCGCGGAACGGACGAGGGGCGCAAATACCCCAGAGTCCCCCATTCGCCTCTGCCGCCCAGCATCTGAGGAACCGTCACCGTGAGATCTACTCGTACCACTTCGCCCGAGCCGTCACCCACGCGGCTACGGTCATATGAGGGCGGCACAGCGACGGCGAAGGCGGCAGAGGGGGCACAGGCGCGATGAGTCTCAGCGACGACGGCGACTACGGCGGCGACCGCGGTCCGGAGACGGGCCAGACCCGTACGAGACTTCCCGACAGCGGAGGCGACGGCTACGGCTCGACACGACGCCCCCGATCCGGCCTCTCCAGCCGCAACCTCGTCACGGCCGTCGGCGTGGTCGTCCTACTGATCGCCGCCATCGCCTTCGCCAACCGAAGCGGCGGCGGCACCAACGACTCCCCCTCGGGCAACTCCCCCAAGCACACCGACACCCAGCCCACGGCCCCCACCGGCACCAAGCCCGTCACCGGCAAGAACGGCGACATCGCCGCCGGTTTCGCCAAGACCGAGCAGGGGGCGCAGTCGGCGGCGGCTAATTACGCGGTGGCGTTGGGCTCCGCGAGGATGTTCAACCGGGACCAGCGGCACAAGATAATCACCACTGTGATGGCGCCGTCGGCCGTCGACACGTTCCAGAAGACCCTGGACAAGGCCTATTCAGCCGACTTCAACAAGAACGTCGGGCTTAACGCTGACGGCAACACCCCCGCCGACTTGACCTTCGTCTCGCGCACGATCCCGATCGGCACAAAGGCCAAGACCTACTCGAACGGCCAGGCAACCGTCGAGGTGTGGTGCACCGGCCTTCTTGGCATGGCCGGTAGTGGCTCCACGAAGCCTGTCACGACAAGCTGGTTCACCATCACGATGAAGCTCGCTTGGACCAACAACGACTGGAAGGCGCTGACCCACTCCCAGAAGTCCGGCCCGGCACCGGTCAGTGGGGACGTACCAGCGTCAGGCGCAAAGGAGATCGCAGGAGCCGTCGAGGGGTATGGAGGATTTACCTATGCCCGCTAGCCAGCGCCGCCGCGCCCTCTCTCTCGCCTCCGCGGTAACTGCCATTCAGGTCACGGCAATCCTCTTCGCCACACGAGCCTTCGCTGCCCCCAGCCCAAAGCCCAGCAACGACCCCTGCGACCTGATCCACGGCCCCGCAAGGGACTACTGCCAATCCGGCGACAAATCCCCCTCCGGCACCCCCAAACCCCCCTCCACCAACCCCCTCGACAACAACCCCCTGGACCCCCTCACCTCCCTCGCCAAGGGCTGCGCCAAAGCCGCCGCCTGGATCGTCACCAAACTCTCCGAGGCCGTAAAAGCCACCTCCCAGGTCGACTTCACCAACCCCACGTTCCTGCGCCAGTACGCCGTCGTCTTCGCCGCCTCCACCGTCCTCACCCTCGTCCTGTGGCTACTGGCCGTCGCCAAGCGCGCCGTGCGCGGCGTACGGCTCACCGAGGCGATCAGCGAAGCGGTCGGCTTCCTCTGGCTGACCGTCCTGGCCTCCGCCTTCACCCCGCTCATCCTCTACACGGTCGTCTCGGCAACCGACGGCGTCACCGAGGTCATCGCCAAGGGCACCGGGGCCCAGACCGACACCTTCTTCGGCGCGTTCTCCGAAGCGCTCACCAAGGGAACGGACATCGGCGGCGGCCCGATCATGCTGATCGTGGTGTCGCTGGTCTCCGTCCTCGCCGCCGGCGTGCTCTGGCTGGAGCTGGTGATCCGCGCCGCGCTGCTGTACGTGGGCGCACTGCTCGGCACCGTCGTCTACGCCGGGCTGGTCGACAAGAACATGTGGGCGCACGTACGCCGCTGGGCCGGCATCATGATCGCGGTGATCATGGTGAAACCGGTCATCGTGATAGTGCTCGGCATCGCCGGCGCCCTCTCCTCCGACAAGGGCCCCAACGCCTTCTCCGCCGTCGTCTCCGGCCTCGCGATCATCCTGCTCGCCATCTTCGCCAGCGCCATGATCTACCGCTTCGTCCCGGGCTTCGGGGACGAGATCGCCAATTCCCGCAACAACCGGATCATGCAGGGTGCCGAGAACAAGGCGGCCGCCGTCATCAGCTCCCCCGCCGCCCTCGTCTCCCAGGGCATCAAGACGCACAGCTCCCGCCAGTCCGGCGACGGCGGCAACCAGGGCGGACAGGGCAACCAGGGCGGCCAGTCCCGGCCGGCCGACGCGGTGGCCGGCGGCGTCGCCGCGCACAGTTCCCGTACCGGCGGCGGCCGGGCCGCGGCCCCCGCTCCCCGTACGAACCCCAACCCCGGTCCGAGCACCAGCGCCCGCACTGGCAAGACAGCAGGAGGTGATGGGCGTTGAGCACGCAGTCCCACCCGATCGCGCCCCGGCGCACATATCTGATCGGCCGCGCCCGGCCCAACGCGATCGTCGGCAAGAACCGCGAGACCGGCGAGATCGCGCTGATCATCGCGGGCGCGTTCATCGGCATGATGTGCGGCCTCCTGGTGCCCGTGCTCCCCCTCCGCATCGTCACCCTCACCGGCTTCCCGATGCTCGGCCTCGCCGCCGTCTACGTGCCGTACAAGGGCCGTACGTTCTACAGGTGGTTCGAGATCAACCGCAGCTACCGCCGTACGGTCCGCAGCGGCGCCGTCTACCGCTCCGCCGCTGCCGAGGCGGGCACCCGGTTCGACGGACGGGAGATCGAGATCGGCCCGCCGCCCGGCATCGGCCGGATCAACTGGCTGGCCGCCCCGTTCGGCCCGGACGAGATCGCCGTACTGCTGCACGCCGACCGCAAGACCGTCACGGCAGCCATCGAGATCGAGGGGCCGGGCGTCGGCCTGCGCGACAGCGAGGACCAGGAGGCGCTGGTCGACCGCTTCGGGACGCTCCTCAAGCACGTCGCCAACGGGGACGGCTTCGTCACCCGGCTGCAGATACTGGCCCGTACGCTCCCGGCCGACCCCGACGCGCACGCCAAGGACGTCACCCAGCGCGGCGACAGGAACTCCCCCCGCTGGCTGCAGGAGTCCTACGACCAGCTCCAGTCGATGGTCTCCACCTCCTCCGAGCAGCACCGCGCCTATCTCGTCGCCTGCATGCACTACACCCGCGAACTGGCCGCCGAGGCACACACCATGGCGCGCGCCGCCCGCACCACGCGCGGCGGCCTGCTCGGCAAGAAGCTGGACCGCGACGCCGGGCTCGCCGTCGTCATGGCCCGCGAACTCACCGACATCTGCGCCCGCCTGGCCGAGGCGGACATCCGCGTACGCCAGCCCCTCGGCCAGGGCCGCCTCGCCTCCCTCGTGCACTCCATGTACGACCCCGACCACCCCATCGACCACATCCAGTCGATGAGCAAGCGCAACGCCTGGCCGGCCGAACTGGACGCCACCGAGCCGACCTACCTCCAGGCCAAGACCCGCGAGTCGACGACCCGCGCCCCCTGGTGCCACTCCACCGCCTGGGTCAAGGAATGGCCGCTGACCCCGGTGGGCGTCAACTTCCTCGCCCCCCTCCTGGTGCACACCCCGGACGTGATCCGTACGGTCGCCGTCTGCATGGACCTCGAGCCCACCGAGATCGCCATCGAGCGGATGCTGACGGAGAAGACGAACGACGATGCCGAGGCCAGCCGCGCCGCCAAGATGAACCGGGTCGTGGACCCCCGCGATGTGGCGCATCACGGCCGCGTGGACCAGCGCGGCGAGGACCTGGCATCTGGCGCCGCCGGCGTCAACCTCGTCGGCTACATCACCGTCTCCTCCCGCTCCCCCGAAGCCCTCGCCCGCGACAAGCGCACCATCCGCGCCTCCGCCGGCAAGTCGTATCTCAAGCTGGAGTGGTGCGACCGCGAGCACCACCGGGCGTTCGTCAACACCCTGCCGTTCGCGACCGGGATCCGCCGCTAACGCCGCTAAGCCGCTGGGAGGCGCGTACGTCATGGCCATGTTCGACCCGCTCGGTGCCCTCACCGACGCATTCACCAGCTTCCTGTTCGGGAAGGTGGAGACGACACGGCTGCCCGTACGCACCTCCACCGGCCAGGCCCAGGCCGTCTATCTGCCCACCGCGGCCCCCGGCCTCGGCGACTCCGGCGTGATCATCGGCCGCGAGGTCTACAGCGGCAAGGGCTATATCTACGACCCCTTCCAGCTGTACGGACAGCAACTCCCGGCACCCCACTGGCTGGTCCTCGGCGAATCCGGCAACGGAAAGTCCGCGCTGGAGAAGACGTATGTGCTGCGCCAGCTGCGCTTCCGCGACCGGCAGGTCGTCGTCCTGGACGCCCAGGGCGAGGACGGCGTCGGCGAATGGAACCTCATCGCCCAGGAGCTGGGCATAACCCCCATCCGCCTGGACCCCACCGCCGCCCTCAACGGCGGCATCCGCCTCAACCCCCTCGACCCCTCCATCACCACCACCGGCCAACTGGCCCTGCTCCGTACGATCATCGAGGTCGCCATGGGGCACGGCCTGGACGAACGCTCCGGCTTCGCCCTCAAGGTGGCGCACGCGGCGGTGCTCCATGACTTCGGCTCCCCGGCCGGCACCGAGGGCGGCAAACAGGGCAACAAGACCCCCACCAACCGCCAGCCCGTCCTGACCGACATCGTCGAGCAACTGCGCCACCCCCAGCCGGAATCCGCCGAGGCCATGAACGTCGATCTGGACGACGTACGGGCCTGGGGCCTGGACGTGGCACTGGTCCTGGACCGCCTCGTCGACGGCGACCTGCGCGGCATGTTCGACGGCCCGACGACGGTGGGCATCGACCTCGACGCACCCCTGATCGTCTTCGACCTCTCCCATATCGACCGCAACTCCATCGCCATGCCGATCCTGATGGCGATCGTGGGCGTATGGCTGGAACACACCTGGATCCGTCCCGACCGGAAGAAACGCATCTTCCTGGTCGAGGAGGCCTGGCACATCATCAACTCCCCCTTTGTTGCCCAGCTCTTCCAACGCTTGCTGAAGTTCGGCCGGCGGCTCGGCCTGTCCTTCGTGGCCGTCGTCCACCACCTCAGCGATGTGGTCGACGGCGCGGCCGCGAAGGAGGCCGCCGCGATCCTCAAGATGGCCTCGACCCGCACCATCTACGCCCAGAAGGCCGACGAGGCACGGGCCACCGGCCAGGTCCTCGGCCTGCCACGCTGGGCCGTCGAGATCATCCCGACCCTCACCCCCGGCATCGCGGTCTGGGACGTCAACGGCAACGTCCAGGTCGTCAAACACCTCATCACCGAGGCCGAGCGTCCGCTGGTCTACACCGACCGGGCGATGACCGAGGCCTCCGTGATGCCGACGGACGAGGCGCGCGCCCTCGAAGCGGCGGCGGACGCCGAGGCCGAGGCCCGCGCCGAAGCCATGGCGCTGCAACGCCAGTGGAGAGACGAGTCGAGCGAGACGGTGGCGTGACACGCGGATACGAGCCGGAGCGAGGCCACGGCAGATACGGCAGCCGGTACGACCATGACAGCAGGGGCGCTCGCGGCCGCGAGCGCGGCATCCCCGACGCCCTGCTCATAGGGCTGCTGGGCTTCCTCCTCGGCCTGACGCTGCTGGTCTGGACGGCAACCGGCCTGTCCGGCCTGCTGGCCCACGGCTCCTGGCCGCACGGCGTCACCTACCCCGGCACTCCCATCGCGCTGCGCCACCTCGTCTCGGCCCCGCACGACCTGGCCGCCGCCTGGCCCCACACCCCCAAGGACCAGCTCTCCGGATACGGCCTGTTCTGGGGCATCCTCATCGGCGAGCTGATGGTGCTGCTGGTCCTGACGATCTTCACGCTCGGGACGGTCACCCGCTATCGGGCCGTACGCGCCGCACGCCGCCAAGCCGCCCGCGCAGTGGCCCGCGACACGGCGGTGGCCGAGGCCCACCCCCAGCCCTCGACGACAACCCCCCACACCAGCACCCCAGCGCCTGCCCCCGCACCCGCGCCACCCCCCGCTTCCCTCCACAAGCCCCCTGCCGCGGCCGGCGCTCCCACGCCCACCACCGACCTTCTCCCCGACCAACGACCCACACCCCCACCCAATTCCCCCACGACCAGCAAAACGGCCGAACCACTCGAACAGGTGAATTTCACCGAGCGGGTCGAAGCGGCTTACGCAGCCGAGCCGACAGGCCTCTCACAGCCCCCCGAAGCCACAGCACCGGCAGCACCGGCAGCGGCAACAACTCCACCCCACCCCCCGCTCCCCCACCTCCACTTCAGCCCCGACCGCAGCACAACCCGCGCCATCGCAGCCGCCGCGGCAGCCGCCGCCGAGGGCCCGCTGATCGTCGCCACCACCGACCCCGCCCTCTGGGCCGACACCAAGGACGCCCGCGCCAAGCTCGGCCCCCTGCTGACCTACGACCCCACCCACCGCCTCGACACCCCGGCCCGGCTGCGCTGGTCGCCCACCTCCGGCTGCGAGGACATCGCCACCGCCACCACCCGCGCCGCCGCCCTCCTGGCCCCCGTACGCCCCACAAGCACCCTGGACTCGGCCGTCGCGGGCGCCGCCCAGACCCTGCTGCGCTGCTGGCTCCACGCCGCTGCCGTGGACGGCCGCCCCTTCCGCCAACTGCACCGCTGGGCCCACGCCACGGGCGCCGCACAGGAACCCGTACGCATCCTGCGCACCAGCCCCAAGGCCTCCGGCGGCCAGGCCGGCGAGCTGGAATCCGTCCTCACCGCACACGCCGAACGCCGCGAGATGGCCAAGGAGTTGATCGGCCGCGCACTGGCCGCCCTCTCCTCGATCCATATCCGCGACGCCTGCAATCCTCCCCGAGCGGATTCCCTCATTCTCGAATCATTCATCGAGGAGGGGGGAACGCTCTACGTGGTAGGCGAACCCATCGAGGATCCGCGTACCGATCCGGGTGCGATGCCCCTGCTCACCGCACTCCTCTCACACGTGGTCGAGCACGGCCGCCGCATGGCCGAACGGTCATCTGACGGTCGGCTCGACCCACCACTCACCCTGGTGTTGGACGACATCGCCGCGCTCGCCCCGCTGCCGGCCCTCCCCGGCCTCCTCGACACCAGCCCTACGCGCGGCCTGCTGACTCTGGCCACCATGCGCTCCCAGGAACAGGCCCGCGCCCGCTGGCCCCACCAGCCGCTGCCGGTCTGACACAAGCAGCTCGGCGGCGCCGCGGCCGAGGCGTTTCATCTTGTGCACGGTGAAGATCACCCGCTGGTGGAGACGGCCTTCTTGATGGTGCGGGCGAAGTCCATCGCCTTGGCGAACTCGGGCCGCACCGTGACCCGGGTGCTGATCTTCTCGGAGAAGACCGGGTCGCAGCCCGCCTCTTGCAGGGCGTCAAGCTGGCTCTGGAGCTCTTGCTGCGCGGTGCTGCGCCGGGCGTACCGGCTTCGTCGCGGCCTCGGGGACCGCGGCGTCGACGGCGGGACCCCTCTCCCCTGCGCGGCCGGGGCCGCGGCCGGCAGGGGTCTTCACCCCCAGCTCGGCGCGCAGTTGGGGGACGAGCATGAAGCGCGGGGTGTGGTACTTCGGGGCGACTTTGCCGCCGCGGATACGGCAGGTGCTTCCGGCGGGCACTTCACAGGTGGGGCAGCTACATCCGGGTCCGCGCGAACGCTTGCAGTGCGTCGCGGACGAACGTCGCCCCCGCGGCGTCGTCGTACATGCCGACGAAGCGGGGGTCGTCGACGTACATGTCCCCCAGGCCCTTCACCATCTCGATCGAGCACTCCCGGTCGCCTTCGGCCGTGGGAGTACCCGGGATCTGGCTCAGCCACTGGACGTGCCGGGCAGCAAGTGACTGAGCGTGTTCCGACGTCGGGGAGTCTCTGGCCTTCGCTGCGGCGACCCACGCGGCGACGAGGTCCTCGGTGTCCTGCTTCCAGGCCCGCTGCTGGGCGAGGGACTTGCCGTGCCACCAGTCGTTGCTCTCCTGGAACGCGCGCTCGCCCCAGCGTGAGATCACCTCGTCCTTGTAGTGGTCGTTGAACCCCGCCAACATGACGTCCATCCGGGGTTCCGCCCCCGCCTCCAGGGCTTCGAGCGTGTGACGCACGGACCGGATCTGCCGTTCGATGCGGTCCCGTTCCTCTTCCAGTGCGGCGATGTGGGTGCGGAGCCCGTCGCACGTGTCCACCTCGTCGGCCAGGACCTCGGCGATGGCCGGCAAGCCCATGCCGAGCTGGCGCATGAGCAGGATCCGCTGGAGCCGGGCGACCGCGCCCGGGTCGTAGTAGCGGTACCCGTTCGCGCCGACCCGGGACGGGGCCAAGAGCCCGACGCGGTCGTAGTGACGCAGGGTGCGGCTGGTGATGCCGGCCCTCGTCGCGAGTTCCTGGATCGTCCACTCCATCGTTCCAGTGTTACTCGCGGCGGAGCGTGGCGGCGATGATCTTCGAACTATCGGCGTGCAGGGCCTGCGCCGCCGTCTGCCCGGTCGCCGCCAGGTAGGTGTCGACCAGCCGGTTGCCCGCGGCGTACCCGGCGCCCATCGGCAGTCCCACCGGGGTGAGGCCGAAACGCTCGGCACTGGGGTCACCGTGCACCCAGGCAGTGAAGTTCTGCATGCCTGTCACGTCGAGCCCGGTGAGTACCTTGCTGAAAACCTCGTCGTCGTGCAGGTGCGGCACGCCGATGCGGGCGGGGCCGAGCTCGTCGCCGTAGAGCTGGCGGGCGAAGGCATCGGCCAGGCCCTCGCCGACGATGTGATCGCCGACCGTGACGGTCATCGGATCCCACACGACCCCGCCCGGGGCCCATCGCAGGTTGTGGTGGAGTTCGTGCACGGCGGTGGCCTCCAGCCGCTCCACGTTCTCGGGGAAGGGCCAGAGCGTGATCACTATGTGGCCCGAGATGCCGCCGAACCCGGTCAATCCTTTGCAGGGACCCATGAAGTGGGCGTCACCTGGATCGCCGAGCACGAACTGCACGGTGATGTCCGGGGCCTCCAGCCCCGGCGTCGCCTCCAGCAGTACGGTGAGAGCGTCGTCGAGCGCGCGTTGCATCCGCTCCCAGGCTCCGGCCGCCGCCAGGGTTTCGAGCGCGTCGAGGCAACGCTCCTCGTCGCGGTCGACGGGGAACCCGGACGTTTCGAGGTGCAAGGCCACCAGGTCGACCTCGCCGGGGTGGTAGCGGTACATGCCCCTGGTGGGCTCCAGCATCGAACGCAGCAGGTCAACGCGGTCCGCGACCGGGGCCAGCAGGATCCGCTTCATGGCGGAGTAGGTGTCAAGAACAGTGATCGACATGGCCCCGATGCTAGAAGTTGACGCAGCGTCAAGGTCAAACCACCGGCGCTCTTCGTCGCGGTACGGCCGGCATGCCGTCACCCAGTCCCGTCATGACCAGCGGTTCGCCGCTGCGATGGATCACGCAACTTGGTCAGCCGCTGTTCCGGTGTGCGCAGCGCTCCTCGGTCTTGCAGTCCGCGGTGAACCGCATCCACCACCGCACCCCCGCCGTCGCCAACTGCGCCAGAGAGCTTCCTCGGAGGCCTGTCGGCGCGACCCGACAGACACAGCACCGTGACCGCGATGACCAGCGATCGCCGACCTGACCCGTCGCACGGCGCTACTTTGCCCGTGGTGAGCCGACCGTGTGGGGGCCGTGAACGAGATCCCGCACGACGCCCCGCAAGTTATCGGCTGGTCACTCTGCCCCTGGTGACAGCTTCCTTTCCTCGCCTACCACGGGCTTTACTCGGACGGCCCAACGAGGCGCCCAAGAACGAGGGAACGGAGCATCTGACTACCTGATAGCTACCCGGCGGTTACTTTTCCCCTGGGGACAGAGCTGGGAGTCGAGGCCAACTCCCGCTGCATCGTTCTTCGGGCCGATGCCCCAACGCAAAAATGCCTCGTTCCCCGAGTCGAAACTCGGGGAACGAGGCATTTTCCAAAGATTGTTCGGCGGCGTC